>JBEKYV010000088.1:0-10103 GCA_049510515.1 Solirubrobacteraceae bacterium
CCCGCACATACTGCTCGCCCTTCGCTCGCTGATCACACCGCACCAACGGCCGATACATCTCCCCCGCGAACTCGACCAACGCCGCCCGCTGCGCCTCCAGATCAGCCGCCCTGACCCCACACTCCCGCGTCCGCAAACTCGCCACGCCACACAAGTTCCCTACAACCGCACAAACTCCTGCAAACACCTACCGAAGTCCTACTAGAGGGTCGCTGAGCAGGCGAGGCAAGGACGCAGTGAGCGAAATGTGCTGGCCGAAACGGGGATGCGAGCCGAAGGCGAGTGTCTCCCGGCTTCGGTCAGCGGCACCCTAGCCCGCAGGGGGCGATGCGGTCCCATAGCTCCGCAAGCGCGCCGAGCTCATCCTCGGTGAAGCGCGAGAGGAACTGCTCGCGCACGACCGCGAGATGCGTGCCGCGCGCGGCACCAAGGCGTTCACGGCCGAGCTCGGTGAGGCAGGCGTAGGCGCCACGGGCGTCGTGTTCGCAGGAGCAGCGCTCCAAGAGCCCCTCCTTTTCCAGCCGGTCGGCCAGACGGGTCAGCCCACTGCGTGAGAGCTGCGCCTGTTCGGCGAGGTCGCACATGCGCATCCTGCCGCCTGGCGACTCGATCAGATGGTGGAGCACCTCGTAGGAGGAGAGCGGCAGCCCGTGGGTGCGCTCGAGCTCGGCATCGACGCGTTTGGCGAGCGAGGCGTGCGCCCGCTTGAGCCCGCGCCAGGCGCGGAGCTCGCCCTCGCTGAGCGTCTGCCCCCCATTCGTGGCCCCGTGGTGCTCCCCCGGGCATTCTTCGCTGAGCGCCTGCGCCCCTGCGGCGATGACGCCCGGCGCCGGCGGTTCGGTGGTGATGGCTGTCGCTGTTGCCATTGCGCTCGGTGCGGACATGATCCGGACCCTCCCTGCTCAATCGAACATAGCAGCGAGCGGTCCCTTCACCGGGATGGCGACGGCCTCGCGAGCAAGGTCACGGGAGAGGCCGATCGAGCGAACACAAGGTCACTCGGCGGTAGGTTGGGGGCGCGTGGCCGTCCACGCCCACCACATCGCCAGCGGCTGGAGCGGCAGCCGCGCATACAGCGCCCAGCGGGGGATGCGACGGAACTCACTGGGATTGAGCGCCATATGCAGGTTGGCGGGGAACACCGCGACGAGCAGCGCAATCAGCCACAGCCCGGAGATGCGTCGGGTGGCGGGCACCAGCACGCCGAGCCCGCCTGCTACCTCGGCCACGCCGCTGACAGCGACGATCGTATCCGCGTCAGCCAAGCGGGCCGTCCACGGCGGGACGATCTGGCGGTAGGGGCGAGGGATGACGAAGTGGTTGACACCGGCCCCGACGAACAGCAGACCCAGCAGCCGCGAGCCGCGCCGGCGCCTCTCGCCGGGTGGTGGTGTCTCCGTCATAGGATCAGCGACCGCCCGGACATCTCCTCGGGCTGGGGGATACCGAGCAGCGCGAGCACGGTGGGGGCCACGTCGGCGAGGATACCCTCACCCTGCAGCAGCCGCACGCCGCCGAGCGTGAGGATCAGCGGCACCGGGTTGGAGGTGTGCGCGGTGTTGGGGGAGCCGTCGGGCTCCAGCATGTGCTCGGCGTTGCCATGGTCGGCGGTGACCAGGCAGGCACCGCCGGCGGCGAGCACCGCCTCGACGACCTCGCGCAGGCAGGCGTCGACCGTCTCGATCGCGCGCACCGCGGCGGGGATCACACCGGTGTGACCCACCATATCGGGGTTGGCGAAGTTGATCACCGAGAATCGAAACCCGCCCTCGGGGTGCTCGCGCCAGGCAGCAAGGAAGCGGTCGGTGACCGCGCGGGCGCTCATTTCGGGGGAGAGATCGTAGGTGGGGACATCCCGCACCGAGGGCGCCAGCTCGCGCCGTTCGCCGTCGTAGGGCGCCTCGTCGCCGCCGTTGAAGAAGTAGGTGACGTGCGCGTACTTCTCGGTCTCGGCGACATGCAGCTGCGAGGCGCGGGCGGTCGCAAGCACGCCTGCGAGGGTGACGGTGGGGCGCTGCGGGGGAAAGGCGATCGGGTAGTCCCAATCTTCCTCGTACTCCGCCAGCGTGGTGAGCTGGTCGACCGGCTCGATCCCGCGACGCCCCACCCAACCGGGGAGCAGCTCGCCGGCCGGCGGTGGACCCCCCGGGATCGAACCACCCTCCGCTCCCGAGCCCGCCGGCACAGTCGAGCCCTCACGAGCGGACGCCTCACCCTCGGTGGGCTGCTCGCCAAATCCCGGCTCGGCCAGCGCGCGCACGATCTCGCGCATGCGATCGGGGCGGAAATTGAAGCAGAGCACCGAGTCCCACGGCCGGATCAGCGCCTCCTCGCCGACCGTGGTAGGGGCGATGAACTCGTCGGTCTCCCCCCGCTCGTAAGCAGCCCGCACGGCCTGCACGGCGGTCTCCTCGTGGTGGGGCGCGCGGCCGTGGACGAGCAGGTCGTAGGCGGCCTGGATGCGCTCCCAGCGACGGTCGCGGTCCATCGCATACCAGCGGCCGACGACCGAGCCGATGCGCACGCGCCCACGCGAGCCTGGTGGCCACAGCTCGCCACACCACCGTTCGAGCAGCGCGATGTGCTCGACGCCCGATTCTGGCGGGGTGTCGCGGCCGTCGGTGAAGCAGTGGATCACGAGGTCGCGCACCGAGAGACGCCCCGCTAGCTCCACCAGCGCCTGCAGGTGGCCGAGACTCGAGTGCACGCCTCCGTCGGACACCAGCCCGATCAGGTGCACCCGCTCGGAGCAGGTAAGGGCGTGGACGATCGCCGGATTCTCGCTCAGCACCCCGTCCAGCACGGCATCGTTGATGCGCGTGAGATCCTGGCGGATGACGGCGCCGGCGCCGAGGTTGAGGTGGCCGACCTCGGAGTTGCCCATCTGCCCTTCGGGCAGCCCCACCGCGCGCCCGCTGGCCGTCAGTGTGGTGTGTGGGTAGGAATCCCACAGCCCGTCAAACACCGGCGTGCGCGCCAGCGAGACGGCGTTGCCGGAACCGGGATCAGCCAGGCCCCAGCCGTCCAGCACGATCAGGCAGGCGCAGGGGACGGGCAGCGTCAAGAGGCCGCCTGGACGATCGCGGCGAACGTGTCCGCCTGCAGCGAGGCCCCACCCACCAGCGCTCCGTCCACGTCCGCGAGCGCCAGCAGCAGGGAGGCGTTGTCGGGGTTGACCGAGCCGCCGTAGAGGATCCTGACGCGCTCGCTCAGCTCCACGCCGGCGCGGTCGGCGATCAGCGCGCGGACGAAGGCCACGGCGTCCTGGGCCTGCTCGGGCGTTGCGGTCTGGCCGGTGCCGATCGCCCAGATCGGCTCGTACGCGATCGCCACCTCCGGCAACTGCTCGTCGGTTAGCCCCGCCAGGTCGTCGCGGATCTGCTGGCGCAGCTTGCGCTCGGTGTCGCCGTCGGCTCGCTCGCTCTCGCTCTCGCCCACGCACAGGATCGGGTGCAGCCCCACACCCAGCGCCGCAGGCAGCTTCAGCGCAAGCGCGCGGTCGGTCTCGCCAAACAGCGCCCTCCGCTCGGAGTGGCCGAGCACCACGCCGTAAGCGCCGGTCTCGGCGAGCATCGGCGGGGATATCTCACCGGTGTAGGCGCCCTCGGCCTCGGCGTGCATGTTCTGGGCGTACACCTCCACGCGCGATCCGCGCGCGGAGTCGACCATCGCGCGCAGGTCGGTGTAGGGCACGCAGATGCCGACGTCCACACCGCTCACCGCACCCAGCCGCGGCAGCAGCGCCTGGATGTACTGCTCCGCTTCGGCCTCGGTCTTGTACATCTTCCAATTGCCCGCAATGAGGGGCGTGCGGGCGCTCACGAGACGCAGGCGCCTTCCAGGGCGACCACGCCAGGGAGCGGGCGGCCCTCAACCAGCTCCAGCGTCGCGCCGCCACCGGTCGAGAGGTGATCGACGGCGTCCTCCAGTCCGAAGTGGGCGAGCGCGGAGGCCGAGTCGCCGCCGCCGACGACCGTCAGCCCGGGGGCCTTCGCCACCGCTTCGGCGACCGCGCGCGTGCCCGCCGCGAACGGCGCGTACTCGAAGGCGCCCATCGGGCCGTTCCAGAAGACGGTGCCCGCGCGCTCGATCTCATGCGCGTAGCGTGCCGCGGTGCCGGGGCCGATGTCGAGGCCCATCCAGCCTGGGGGCACCTCCACGCCGTCCAGCGCCCGCTGCTGCGCGTCGTCGGCGAGACGGTCGCCGAGCACCAGGTCGTGCGGCACCAGCAGGCGCGCACGGCCAGGCTGGGGATCGTGCGTGTCGCTCGCCCGCTTGAGCAGCAGACGTGCGTGCTCCACGTCCTCCTCGCAACATAACGACTCGCCCACCGAGTGCCCCTGGGCGCACAGGAAGGGAAAGCACATCGCGCCGCCGATCATCACCACGTCGGCGACCTGCAGGAAGCGGTCGATCACCCCTATCTTGTCCGCCACCTTCGAGCCGCCCACGATCGCCACGAGCGGCCGCGCGGGGTGCTCGAGGATCCCGGTGAGCGTCGTCACCTCGTGCTCCAGCAGCCGCCCCGCCGCGCTCGGCAGCAGGCGGGCGACGCCCTCGGTGGAGGCGTGCGCGCGGTGGGCCACGCCGAAGGCGTCGTTGACGTACACGTCGGCCAGCTCCGCCAGCGCCCGCGCGAAGGCCGGATCGTTGGCGGTCTCGCCCTCCTCGAAGCGCACGTTCTCCAGCAGCAGCATCTCGCCGTCGTGGAGCTGTTCGGTGAGCGCCCTCACCTGCTCGCCGACGACCGCCGGCGCCAGCGCAACCGGTGCGCCCGTCAGCTCGCTCAGGCGCGTCGCGACCGGCGCCATCGACAGAGTCTTATCGACGTGCCCGTGCGGGCGGCCGAGGTGGGATACCAGCACCAGGCGCGCGCCCTTGCCGCGCAGCTCTTCGATCGTGGGCAGCGCCGCGCGGATGCGGGTGTCGTCGGCGATCTCAACCTCGCCTTCGGGCCCGGTGGGGGCACCGCCGGCGAAGGCGGTGGTCGGGACGTTGAAGTCCACGCGCACCAGCACGCGCCGCCCGTGAACGTCGAGGTCATCGAGGCTTCTCACCGGCCCCACCCACCGGCTGGCCGCCCGAACGGCTCTTCGTCCGTGCTGTTGTCTTCCGTGGCCACCTTGACGATCCCCCCGGACCTCTCCTACAGAACCCTCTGGGCGAGGTCCACCAGCCGGTTGGAGTAACCCCACTCGTTGTCGTACCAGGCCACGACCTTCAGCATCGTAGCGTCCACCAGCGCGGTGAGCTGGGAGTCGACGATCGAGGAGTAGGGCGAGCCGACGATGTCGCTGGAGACGATCGGATCCTCGGTGTAGGCCATGATCCCCTTCAGCGGGGCGCTCTCCGACGCCGCTTTGAGCGCCGCGTTGACCTCCTCGACAGTGGTCGCGCGCTCGCACTCGACCGTCAGGTCCACAACCGAGCCGGTCGGGACGGGGGCGCGCACCGCGAAGCCGTGCAGCTTGTCCTTCAGCGCGGGGATCACGAGGCCGATCGCCTTCGCGGCGCCGGTCGAGGCCGGGATCAGGTTGATCGCGGCGGCGCGCGCACGGCGCAGGTCTTTGTGGGGAAGGTCCTGCAGCCGCTGGTCGGCTGTGTAGGCGTGGATTGTGGTCATCAGCCCGTGCTTGATGCCCACCGTGTCGCCCAGCACCTTCGCCACCGGCGCCAGGCAGTTGGTGGTGCAGGAGGCGCCCGAGATCACGTGGTGCACGGCGGGGTCGTAGTCGGTCTCGAAGTTGACCCCGGGCACGACTGTCACGTCGGGGTCGCTCGCCGGCGCGGAGACGATCACCTTCTTGGCCCCGCGCTCCAGGTGGATCGCGGCGTGGGGGCGGTCGGTGAAGCGCCCCGTCGACTCGATCACCACATCCACGCCCAGCTCATCCCACGGCAACTTCGCCGGGTCGGTCTCGGCCAGCACCTTCAGCTCCTTGCCATCCACCTCGATCGCGCCGTCGAGCGCGCGCACGTCGCCGCCCGGGTAGGGGCCGTTGATCGAGTCGTACTTCAGCAGGTGCGCGAGCGTGCGCGCGTCGGTGAGGTCGTTGACGGCGACCCACTCGATGGCATCCCTATCCGCGCGCGCATTCGCAGCACGCAGCACGTTGCGGCCGATGCGGCCAAATCCGTTGATTGCGACACGTACGGGCATATTTCTCCGAGTCTCCTGGGCGTTCAGCGCGAATTGGCGACGATCTCTACGCGCAGATTGTCGGGGTCGAGCAGGTAAGCAACGTAATAGAGCGGCCCGTATTGCGTTCGCAGTCCTGGCTCGCCGTCGCCATGTCCACCGGCCGCAAGACCAGCTGCGTAGGCATGGTCAACCGCCACGCGTCCGGCTGCACGGAAGGCTACATGACCATAGCCGGGTGCGGGCGGCCGGCCGCGCGTGACGATCCAGAAGGCCGGCCCGGTCACGCCGTAGGCGATCGCGTGCTCCCCTTCGTGCACGCGGCGCACCCCGATCGCGAAGAACACCGCGTCGTAAAAGGCCGCCGAGCGCGCGAGGTCGGAGACCTCTACTCCAAGGTGGTCGATCATCGGCCGCAGTCTGACGCACTGGGCGAATACGCAGTCTTACGCACTGCGCGAATAGGTTCCCGCCCCCCGACCGACCCGCCGCATACGCCCGAGCCCGCGCGTCATGAGTCGCGCGAGCGCTTGTCGACATCGCGGTGGGTGACCGCCACCGTGAGGGCCTCCTGCTCGCGGTAGCGGGCCGCAAGGCCCTCCGCGATCGCCACCGAGCGGTGCCGGCCGCCGGTGCAGCCGATCGCCACCACGAGGTGGGCGCGGCCCTCGGCGATGTACTGGGGCAGCAGGAAGTCCAGCAGCGCGTACAGCCGCTCGTACAGCTCCTCCAGGCGCCCGTCGCGGGCGACGTACTCGACCACACGGGGGTCGATCCCGGTCAGCTCGCGCAGCTCGGGCACGTAGTGGGGATTTGGCAGGAAGCGCACGTCGAAGGCGAGGTCCTCCTCACGCGGGGGCCCGTGCTTGAAGCCGAAGCTCATGAACGTCAGCGCCAGGCGGCCGGTGGCGCGGCGTGGCACCAGCTCGTCGGCGATCTTGCCACGCAGCATCGCCGCCGACATGCCGGTCGTGTCGATCACCACGTCGGCGCGGTTGCGCAGCGGCTCCAGCAGCGCGCGCTCGGCCGCCACGCCGGCCGTCACCGAGCCGTCAGGCGCAAGCGGGTGGCGGCGGCGGGTCTCCTTGTAGCGGTTGACCAGCGTCTGCTCGGCGGCCTCGAGGAACAGCACGTGGTGGTCGAGCCCGACCGACTCCAGTTCGTCCACCACCGCTTGTAGCGCCTCGAAGTAGACGCCGCCACGCACGTCGGAGACGACCGCGGCGCGCTCGACCTTAGAGCCCTCGTGCATGAACAGCTCGGTCAGCGAGCGAATCATCTCCGGGGGCAGGTTGTCCACGCAGAAGTAGCCGGCGTCCTCGAACACGTTCATCGCCGTCGACTTGCCCGCGCCGGAGAAGCCGGTGATCACGACCAGCTCTTTGAGGCTGGACTTCACGACCGGCTTGTTCTGCTGGAAGCGCAGCGGACTCCGAAGCGGTCGGAATACGGACACCGCTTGATTGTGCCGCCTCGCGCGGATGATATGGGAGCGAGGGGCCCGGCTTGCCGGCCTACGGCCGGCTGCGCCACCCTCTCAGTGGCGGAACCAGCCTGTTACCAGGGGACGGCCTCAGCCCGTTCGGTTGAGGTGCGCATGCAGCTCCCGCGCGACCTTCGCCGGCAGCCCCGGCACCGCCTGCAGCTCCTCGCGCGTGGCTCCGACCACCGCTTCGGGCGAGCCGAAGTGGGCGATCAGGGCGCGCTTGCGCGCCGGGCCCACGCCCGGCAGCTCGTCCAGCAGCGAGCTGGTCATCGCCTGGTCGCGCCGTGAGCGGTGGTGGGTGATCGCGAAGCGGTGGGCCTCGTCGCGGGCGCGCTGCAGCAGCTGCAGCTCGGGCGTGGAGTGGTCGAGGATGAGCGGGGCGCGGCGGCCGGGGATGAACACCTCCTCGATCCGCTTCGCCAGCGAGATCACCGCCACGCCACGCTCGCGAAAGCCGCGCAGCTCCTCGATCCCGGCCGCCAGCTGGCCCTTGCCGCCGTCGATCACGACGACGTTGGGCAGCGCCGCGAAGCTCGCGTCGTAGTCGGGGTCGTGCGGAGAGAGGTCGGCCTGACGCTCCCACTGCGCGAAGCGGCGGCCGAGCACCTCCGCCATCGCCGCGAAGTCGTCGGACTCCCCTTCCGCCAACGTGCGGATCTTGAAGCGGCGGTAGTCGGATTTCTTCGGCGCGCCGCCCTCCAGCACGACCATCGAAGCGACCGTTTGGGTGCCGCCGAGGTGGGAGATGTCGAAGCACTCGATCCTCACCGGGGGCACGTCGAGGCCGAGCGCGCTCTGCAGACCCTCCAGCGCCTCCACCCGGCTCTGGCGGCGACGCTCGGCGCGCAGGTGTTCCTGGTCGAGCGCCAGGCGCGCGTTGCGCTCGGCCAGCTCGAGGATCCGGCGCTTGTCACCGCGCTCGGCGGCGCGCAGCTCGACGGGGCCGCCGCGGCGGCTGGCGAGCGCCTCGGCGAGGGCGTCCAGACCGGCCGAGCCGTTGCCCGGGCCGCGCGCCCCGCCGCCCCCGTCCCCCACGTCCCCCCCGGCCGGCACCTGATACAGCAGCTCCCGCTGCACGACGATCTGCGCCGGAATCGAGCTGTGGCCGGCGTAGTACTGCAACATGAACTCCTCCGCGACCTCGGGCAGCGCGCGCTCGGCCTCGTTTGAGAGGTAGAACGACTGGCGGTCGGAGAGCACCCCGTCGCGCACCTGGAACACCTGGGCGTTGGCCTCGGTGCCGTCGAGCGCGACCGCCACCGCGTCGAGCGTGCCGATCGAATCGCTCGCCACGCGCTGGCGCTCCAGCAGCGAGCGCACCGCGCGCAGGCGGTTGCGCTCCAGCGTGGCCTGCTCGTACTCCTGCGCCTCGGATGCCGCCTGCATCCGCGTTTGCAGGTCGCGCTCGATCGTGCGGTAGCGCCCGGAGAGGAAGTCCACCACGCCGTCGATGCTGCGGCGGTACTCCTCTTTGGTGACGTACCCCACACACGGGGCCTCGCAGCGCTTGATGTAGTAGTCCAGGCAGGGGCTGCCGCTGCGCCGTCCCGGCTCGGGGCCGGTGCAGGAGCGGAACATGAAGATCTTCGTCAGCAGGTCGAGCGTGCCGCGCACGCGCTTGGCGTTGGAGTAGGGGCCGAAGTAGGCCCTGCCGGGGCGGTGGCGCTCGCGCGTGAAGTACACCCTGGGGAAGTCCTCGTCGAGCGAGATCGCGATGAACGGGTAGGACTTGTCGTCGCGCAGGCGGATGTTGAAGCGGGGGCGGTACTGCTTGATGAAGCTCTGCTCGGCCAGCAGCGCCTCGGCCTCGGAGCCGACCGCGACGAACTCGATCTGCTCGACCGCGGCGACCATCTCGGCGTGGCCGGGGCTGGAGGGCACCTGCGCCTTAGAGAAGTGCGAGGCGACGCGCTTGCGGATCGACTTCGCCTTGCCGACGTAGATAACGCGGCCTTTGCCGTCGCGGAACAGGTACACCCCCGGCTGGTCGGGGAGGCCGCGACGTTGCTCCGCGAGCGTGGCGGTCAATAGCTGCGCGAGTAGCGGTAGAGCGCGAACAGCGTGTACACGACCATCCCAACCAGGACGAACCAGGCGAACTCGCCGAAGCCCGTTTCCCACATCCGCGGTTTGGCGGCGACCGTCACCGTGCCCACGCCGAGCGCCCCGTACAGCAGCGCGCGGCGGCTGTCGCCGAGGCCGTAGATGTCGAGGCGGCGCGACAGGTACAGCCGCAGCCCGGCGAAGCCGAGGCCAAGCATGAAGATCACGCCGAGGATCGTCTGGAAGGTCGCCGCTGCGCGGCCGCCTCCAGGGAGGTAGGCGACCGCGGCCGCCAGCAGCAGCAGGATCGCCACGTTGCGCGCGGTCTTCTTGCGGTCGTCCATCGTGCCTCAGTCTAGTTCGGCTGTTCCCCGCCGCCGGCTCTTCACGAGGGCGCGGGGGGGAAGCCGGCCGGCCTACCCCACCAGCGCTTCG
>JBEKYV010000089.1:0-10098 GCA_049510515.1 Solirubrobacteraceae bacterium
TTTCCGATATCACCGAGCGCAAACGTGCGGAAGCTGAAATGACCGAACGGCACCGTTTGGCGACACTTGTGGCCGAAGTGGGGAGGGTGCTTACTCAGTCGGAGACCCTGCGTCAAGGCTTGCAGCAGTGCACGGAGATCGCATCGACGCGGTTGAGCACGATCGCACCGGTCGCCTGCACCACGCCCCGGCGGTGGCGCCACACCAGCAGCGAGCCCGCCAGTGCAAACCACGGGTAGGCCACCACGAACGGGCGGCTCGGCCCGCGCACCCGGTGAAAGACGACGCCCGCGTCCGCCGGCAGCTCGCAGGTGCGCGCGACCACCTGCACCTCGTGGCCGGCGCGCCGCAGCCCCACCGCCAGCTCGGCGAGTTGGCGCTCCATGCCGCCGACCGGGCCGATGTCGTGAGCCACGATCGTCACCGGGCAGGGCGCGGGGGCAACTTGGGCCGCGGACTCCACCTCGCTCGATGGCAGCACCGCTGACGAGCTCACCTGACCAGCTCCCCGGCGGTCACAGGTGCGCCGCGACGGGACAGACGGTCAGCGCCTACCAGGGCGTCGATCTGCTGAAAGAACCGCTCGCGCATCGCCGCGTCGGTGAACTCTTCGGCGAAGCGTTCGCGGCCTGCCGCGCCAAGGGTCTGGCGCAGGGCGGGCGAGACCAGCAGCGGCTCCAGCGCATCCGCCAGCGCATCCGGCTCGCCCGAACTCGCGAGCACGCCGGTGCGGCCGTCCTCGATGATCTCAGCCGGCCCCCCGGCATCGACCGCCACCACCGCAACCCCGCGCGCCATCGCCTCCAGCAGGACGATCCCGAACGGCTCGCGGTCGGAGGCATTGACGAGGACGTCCATGCGCTCGATGTAGGGCCCTGCGTCTGGCACCTGACCGGTCATCGTCACGTCCTTGGTGAGCCCCAATCGGTCGACGAGCCCTGGCAGCGAGCGGGCATACTCGGGGGAGATGTCATAGGCATCGCCGCCCACCATCACTGTGTGGATGCGGTGGCCCCGCTCGCGCAGCAGCACCTGGGCGGCGAGCATTCGATCCTGGCCCTTCCACGGCTCCATGCGTCCGACGAGGCCGACGATCGGCACGTCGGTCGGTAGGTCGAGCGGGACCAAGGCACTGCCTGGACGGCATGCGTCTGGGTGGGAAGCAGGTGCTCCATCGTTGGGCGCCAATGCGCCTTTGTCAGCGCGTGAGCCACCGCCTGGCGGGCGTGTACCAGGCGCGACGACGAACGTCGGCCGCGACGGCGAGAGCTGTCGCTGCGCGCGGGCGACGGTCTCCGAGGAGCAGCCGATCGCGATCGCCGGCAGCGCGGTCGCACAGCGGTCGACCCAGTGGCGCGCCTGGATCGCGTGCTGCCACCACACCACACGATCGGCCATCCCCGCCAGCACAGCAGCCGGCGCGCCGTACAGCTGCGTCTTGGCCGACCAGTTGAGGATCAGGTCGGGCCGGCGGCGACGGAGGATCCGCGCGAGCCGCCCAACGCTGACACCCCAGCGGTGGAGGTCGCGCAGGCGCCCTGCCTCGAGCACCTCGACGCGAAAGCCCGCTTCGCGCAGCTCCTCCGGCCACGGCCCTGCTCCGAAGAACACCGGCTCCAGCTCGTGGCCGCTTGCTTGCGCGCCATCGAGTACTGTCTGCAACATCGCCTCGGCACCGCCGAGGCGGTGCCCCCACGGCATCGCGATCAGGATGCGCAAGGCATGGTCCCCCGGTGGCCCCCTGCGTGCCCTGAAGGCCTCTCGCGCACGGCTTGAGAGTACCCCAACTCGGCGCTGTTGTTGCGAAACAGGCGCAATCGTGACCGCCGCCCGCAACATTTTCACATCTCCACTGCCCCCCGGCAGATAGCTTGCTTTTCGACCCGGGAAGACCTCGGTGTGCGATCGGTCTGTGGACCAACTGTGAACCCGCGATGAGTCACATACCCAGCACCTCGCCACCCCCTGGAGCGGCGAGCAGCCTCTCACCGCTGGTCGGCCAGATCCGTCCCTCCCACACACCCCCGGCAACACGCTTCACCACTTTTTCACCACCAGCGGAGCGAGTCGGCCTCGCGACGGAGCGGGTCAGCCTCGCGCACGACTACCTGCTGGTGATGCGCGGCGCGGAGCGCACGTTCGCGGCGATGGCAGAGCTCTACTCGCGGGCGCCGATCTTCACCCTGCTCTACGACGAGCAGGGCACCGACGGGCGCTTTGCGGGCCGCGAGATCACCACCTCGCCACTGCAACGCCTCGGCGCCGGCCAATCCAACTTCAGGCGGCTGCTACCGCTCTACCCGACCGCGGTGGGGCGTTTGCGACCGTCGGCGTCGGATGTCGTGATCAGTAGCAGCAGCGCCTTCGCACACGGTCTGCGGGCGCCCGAGGGCTCGGTGCATATCTGTTACTGCTACACCCCTTTTCGTTACGCCTGGGACGAGCAGGAGTTCGCCCTCGGCGAGGTCTCGCCGGCGCTGCGCCCGCTGCTGCGCCATCAACTGCGTCGCATCCGCCGATGGGACCTCGCCGCCAGCCGCCGAGTCGACGCCTACATCGCGATCTCCCAGCTCGGACGGGAGCGAATCAAGCGTTGCTACGGACGCGACGCGGCGATCGTGCACCCGCCGGTGGAGACCCACCGCTTCCTGCCGGGCACTCCGGGCGACTCGCTGCTGGTCGTCTCCGAGCTGGTGCGCCACAAGCGCGTGCACGTAGCGCTCGAGGCGGCCCGTCGCGCGCGGGTCCCCATCCGTGTGGTCGGCAGCGGGCCCGACCACGCCACGCTACAGGCCGCCTACCCAGAGGCCGAGTTCCTCGGGCGCGCCGGTGACGAGGACCTGGTCGAGCTGTACGCCACCGCCCGCGCGGTGATCGTGCCGAGCGTGGAGGAGTTCGGCATCACCGTCGTGGAGGCGCAGGCGGCCGGACGGCCAGTGATTGCAGCGGCCGCCGGCGGGGCGCTGGAGACGGTTCTCGACGGGCACACCGGATCGCTGGTGAAGGTCGACGACGTCGACGCCTTCACCCGGGCGATCGCCGGCATCGACAAGCTCGATTTCGACCCTGCTGACGCGCGCGCGAACGCCGAGCGGTTCTCGGTCGCCGCGTTTCAGCGTCGTCTCGCCGACCAGGTGAATCGAGCCGTGAACCCCAGCGGCGCATCGCCCGCGCACGATGAAGCGCGTGTGTTTCCGATCACCCGCGCCGCGCCGCGGCGAGCATCGTCGTCCAGCGCGCAGCCAGCGGTGAGCCGGCCTCCCGTGGCAGCATCTGGAGCGACGCGCTACGCGAGCAGATGAACGCCAGCCGGCGCAGCCGGCGGTAGTCGTCCAAGCCGGTGTAGTCGATGATGTTGCGCGCCAGCGCCACCGCGTTGTAACCCGATCGCGCCGCCAGCTCGATCACCGCGTCGCGGGTCGGCACCAGCACCAGCTCGCCGTGGGCGTCGGGCTCCTCGCTGTGTGAGACTTCGAAGGAGCTCGAGCGCGCGCCGGAGAGAGCGGTGTCGATCACCAGCAGCTCGGCGCCGGTGGCGGCGATGCACTCGAGCAGCTCCACCGGCCTGGCTACGTGTTCCATCAAACCCAGGCATAAAACCACATCGAAGGGGTCGCCGAAATCGTGGGTGAAAACGTCACCCTGCTCGAAACGGTAACGAGTCGAGTCGATCCCCTTGGCCTCGAACACGAGGTTGGCCTGGTCGATGTGCATATGTCGGTTGTCCACACCAAGCACGAAGTCCGCCCCGGCCTCGATCGCCTGCAACGACCACCAGCCGGCGTTGCACCCGAGGTCGAGCACGCGCCGGCCCTCAAGCGATCCGCCCGTCACCTGCAGCAGCGCGTCGAAGAAGTACCGGCGGCGCTGCTCGTGGCGGTTGATTTTGCCGAGGTCCACCACGGGTGTGGCCTCACCGCCCTCGAACTCGAAGCGGTAATGCCAGCGGGGGAACGCCGCGATCCGGTCTTGGAGGTCCAGCGTTGGCACGGTGGGATCCTACCGGTGCGTCACGGTCCGAGCGGTCTCAAGACGATCGCTGACAGGCAGCCAACGGGGAGATTATCGGGATTCCAGCGGGGAGATTATCCGCTCAGGCCGGCTCCACCAACCAGTTCTCAACCACGAGGTCAGGCACACGCGCAAAATGCTTGACGTTGCCGGTGACTACCGTGAGCCCGCGGGAGAGGGCGATCGAGGCGATGCGCAGATCGGGCTCGTCCAAGCGCCTGCCTTCGCTCTCCAGGCGGGCGCGCAAAGGCCCATAGACCTCCGCGGCCTGCTCGTCGAAGGGAAGGATGGCCGTGGCCGTCGATACCACTTCCCGCACCTGGCGCGTCAACCGCTCGCTGCCCCGCTTGGCGGCTCCATAGAGCAGCTCACCGAGGTTGATTGTCGTCGTGGCCTGCTCCGTCGGAGGAACCTGCGCAAGACGACGAACAAGATGCAGCGGTGGGTCGCGGCGTATGACAGCACTCAGCGTGTCGGTGTCGAAGCAGTACATCACCGATCAGCCCAGATCAGGCGAGGGACGGTCACGGCTGGCGCGCCGCTTGGCATAGATCTCCTTCACCGTCTCCTCCAGATCCTCCCAGCCGGCGAGCGCCCCGGCCACCGCCGCAAGACCGATGGGCTTCGCGGTCGTGCCCCGCACGGCGTCGGGGGTGGGTGGCGCGAGCACCACGGCCGGGTCGCCGCGCCTCGTGACCACGAAGCGCTCGCCGGCATCGACACGGTCAATCAGCTCCGAGAACCGCCGCTTCGCCTCCGCGACACCAATCGACGGGGCTAGTGTCTGTGGGTTATTTACCGCCTT
The DNA here is from genome assembly GCA_049510515.1 of Solirubrobacteraceae bacterium. Taxonomy (GTDB): domain Bacteria; phylum Actinomycetota; class Thermoleophilia; order Solirubrobacterales; family Solirubrobacteraceae; genus Palsa-744. Next base: position 4,817 of record JBEKYV010000089.1, read on the forward strand.
AGATGTCATCTACGGCAATTATGACAGATGGTGGGGATATCGGCGCGAACCCATATCCACAAGCGGGCTTACCGGTGCGTCACGGTCTGAGCGCTCCCACGGGTATCACCATGATCCCGTCCTCGCGACGGTGGCCGTAACCCGTCCCGACGATCACGCCAAGCGCGGCGGGCTCACCGCAGACCCGAGTGTCGATCTGCTCCACCAACTTGTGAAGCGAGGCGGCAGCCTGCTCCACCTGCCCCGACCCGAGCTTTACCTCGAACGCTGCCCAGCGGCCATCCGCGCACTCGACGATCGCATCGACCTCGAGGCCACGACTATCGCGGTACTGCAGCACGCGGGCATCGGTGGCCTGGGCGTAGATGCGCAAATCGCGAACCACGAACGACTCGAAGAGGAAGCCGAGCAGCTTGATGTCGCGCAGCAGGCGTGCCGGCGTGGCGCGCAGTGCCGCCACCGCCAGGGAGGGATCGACAAAGTGCCGCTTCACCGCACCGCGCAGAGCGTGCTTCGATCGTAGATGAGGCGCCCATGCGGGCTGGTCCTCGACGATCATTAGCCTCCTCAGCGCCTCCAGATATTCACCAACGGTGTCGTTCTTCAGGGGACCGTCAGCTCCCTCGGTGTCGCCTGCAAGCGTGGTGGCGGCCGCGTAGGTGGCGACGTTGCGCGCGAGGCTGCGCAGCAGCACTCCCACCTTGTCGGGGTTGCGACGCTTCTCTTCGACGCGACTGACATCGACGCGGCGGATCTCCTCCAGGTAGTCGCGCACGGCGCGCAGAGCCTGCTCCACCGCCAGCCCGCGGAAGCCCGGCCATCCGCCGATCGCGATCTCTCGCGCGAGGTCCGTGATCCCCAAGCCGGGGTCGGGGCTCCGCGCCGGCTCCCCCTCGAGCAGCTGCGCGAGCGAGATCCCGCCGCTGCTCACGCCGGACTCGAACAGGCTCATCGGCCGCATTCGCAGTCGCGTGATGCGGCCAGCCCCTGTATGCCGCGTGATGTCGTCAGGCGGAACGGCCGAGCCGGCGAGGATGAACTGACCAGGAGCACTGCGATCGTCGACCGCACGGCGAACGTGGTTCCAGATCGCCGGCTCCAGCTGCCACTCGTCGATCAGACGCGGCGTCGCGCCGTCGAGCACGAGCGCCGGGTCCACCGCAGCCGCTTCGCGCGCATTGGCGTCGACGTCGAGCAGCACCTCGCTCGCCGCGAGCTGTCGCGCGGTGGCAGTCTTGCCACATGCCTTCGGGCCTTCGATGGCCACCGCGCCCGTCGCCTTCAACCGCGCGGACAGCTCATCGTCAACGATCCTCGGTTGGTATGTATCGGGCATCCAACGGGAAGCTTATCAGAACTCTAACGGGAAGATTATCAGGATTCTAGCGGGGCACTTATCAGGATTCCTACGGGAATATTATCAGGATTTCGGCGGGGAGATTGTCGAGTCGTCCGGGGGGAAAATATCCGTCCTGCGATCGGGAGATCGCCGGCGGGCTGCACCCTTGCACCCACTCACGCGGGCGCACGCCGGGCACAACGACGCTATGCCGGCTGCGAAAGCCGCGCTGGTTGCGCGCTCCGTACGGCCTCGCTCGGCAGCAGCAGCGAGAGCAGGCCGGCGATGAGGACGAATCCCGCCGATGCCCACAGGCAGGCGGTGAGGCCCTGCCACTGGTAGATCAGCCCCGAGAGCACCGTTCCGGCGAGGCGCCCGCAGGCGTTGGCCATGTAGTAGAAGCCGACGCTCATCGCCACCTTGTCGTTGTCGGCGTAGGCGAGAATCAGGTAGGAGTGAACCGCCGAGTTCATCGCAAACGCCACGCCGAACGGGATCAGGCCGCCGACGATCGCGAGCGTGGGGTCGACGCCTGCTGAGAGGGCCAGCGCGATCGCGGCGGGGCACACCGCCAGTCCGAACGCCAGCCACATCGTCGTTCGGCCGTCGGGCTCCTCGTCGGGGCCTGAGCCGCGGACCCGGCGGCGGACGAAGCGCGGCGCGGCCGCCTGGACGGCGCCGTAGCCGATCACCCACACGGCGAGCAACGTCCCAACCTGCCAGAACGACCAACCCAGGACTGAATACAGGTAAAACGGCAAAGCGACCACAAACCACACATCGCGGGCCGCGAACAGGAAGATGCGCGCGGCGGCGAGGATGTTGACCGCGCGGTTGTTGGAGAACATCTGCGTGAACTTCGCGGTCTTGTCCGGGCGATCGAGGTAGCCGCGCATCAAGCTCGAGGTGGCGAGCAGAACGATCAGCACGAGCGCCGCCATCGCTAGCGCCGCGGCCTGGAAGCCGAACAGCGTGAGCAGCAGGCCGCCAAGGAAGAAGCCGACTCCCTTGAGCGCGTTCTTGGACCCGGTGAGGATCGCGACCCAGCGGTAGAGCGAGGATTGGTCGTTTTCGGGCACGACCAGCTTGACGGCGCTCTTGGAGCTCATCTTCGTCAGGTCCTTGGCGATGCCCGAGAGCGCCTGGGAGGCCATCACGTAGGCGACAACCAGCAGCGACAGCGGCGCGAAGCCCAACATGCAGAGCGCCACCACCTGCGTCGCGAGGCCCATGAAGAGCGTGACCTTCAATCCCAGCCGTGCCGCCAGCCACCCGCCGACGAGGTTGGTGACGATGCCCGCGACCTCGTACAGCACGAACAGCGAGGCGACCTGCAGCGGGGTGTAGCCGAGCTGGTCGAAGTAGAACAGCACGAGCGTGCGGGTCGCCCCGTCGACGAGCGTCTCGGTCCAGTACGCCGCGGTCCCCAGCGCGTAGTTGCACAGGTCGTTGCGGCGCTGCTGTGGGGTGCCTGCGACCGGCGTTGCCGTGCTACTGGCCATTCGCGGCCGTCCCGGAGGCCGTCACACGCTCCTCGCCCAACAGGCTTTCGGCAACGGTGCGCGCGAACTCGACGAGGCGGTTGGCGTAACCCCACTCGTTGTCGTACCAGGCGAGGATCTTCACCTGGGTGCCGTCCGTCACCATCGTCGAGGGAATGTCGACGATCGCCGAGCGCGGGTCGTCCTTGAAGTCCACCGACACGAGCGGCCGCCGCTCGCAGCCGAGGATGCCCTCGAGCGGCCCGGCGGCCGCCGCCTCGAGCAGGGCATTCACCTCATCGACCGTCGTGGTGCGGGCGACCTCGAATACGCAGTCCGTCAGCGACGCATTGAGCAGCGGCACGCGCACGGCGAGGCCGTTCAGCCTGCCCTCGAGCTCAGGGAAGATCAGCCCGATCGCGGTGGCCGACCCCGTCGTGGTCGGGATCAGCGAAACGCTCGCGGCGCGCGCCCGGCGCAGATCCCTGTGCGGCGCATCGAGGAGCGTCTGTGTGTTGGTCATGTCGTGCAGCGTCGTGATCTGCCCATGCTCGATCCCGATGCCCTCGTGCACCACCTTCACCAGCGGCGCCAGGCAGTTGGTCGTGCACGAGGCCGCGGTCAGCAGGTCGTGGCGCCGCGGGTCGTACAGGTGATCGTTGACGCCGACGACCACGTTCAGCGCCCGCTCCTTCACCGGCGCGGCGACGATCACCTTGCGCACGCCCTGCACGAAGTACGCGTCGAGCGCCTCCGCCGTGCGGAACCTGCCCGAACACTCCAGCACGATCTCGACGCCGAGCTCGCCCCACGGCACGTCCCCGGGCTCGGCCGCGGCGCTGTAGCCGAGCGTGCTCCCGTTGACGGAGAGGATGTCGCCCTCGCCGCGCACGTCTTCGGACCAGCGCCCATGAACCGAGTCGAACGTCAGCAGGTGCGCCGCCGTGCTCGCGTCGCCGTACAGCTCGTTGACGTGCGTAAACGCCAGCTCCGGCCAGTCCCACGCGGCACGGAGCGCCAGCCGCCCCATGCGGCCGAAGCCGTTGATGCCCACGCGGACACTCATCGAGCCTCCTCACTGAGCGGCTCACAAGCGTCCTTGCGAAGGCGTTCGCGCGTCTGCCAAGGGACCACGGCGCAAATAGTATTACATCGACAAGCGCGAGTGGAATTGATATACGTGTATAGATGCCCGTCGATCTGGAGCTTGCGCCCAAGCAGAAGCGCGCCGCCGGCGAGCGCTGCTGCGAGCCGGTCGTCTACCCCGATGTAGCGCGCGACCACGCGCTGCGGATGGCCGAGGTCGCGAAGGCTCTCGGCGATCCGGTCCGCCTACAACTCGTCGATGTGCTGCGCAAACACGCCGGCAAGGTCTGCGTCTGCGAGCTGGTGCCGCTGTTCGATATCTCCCAGCCCACCCTCTCCCACCATCTGAAGAAGCTCCGCGACGCCGGGATCGTGGACTCCGAGCGCCAGGGGCTGTGGGCCTACTACTACGTCATCCCCGACTCGCTGAAGGAGCTGTCCTCATGGCTGAGCTGACCGTGGCCGACACAACCACCGATCGCTGTTGCGCACCCGAGCAGCAGGCCACATGCTGCGAGCCAGGCGCCAAGGCCGACTGCTGTGGTCACGACGAGGGCTGCGGCTGCGACGCCGGCTCAACGACCGGCTCCACCACAACCCCGGCGGACGACCTGCGTGAGCAGGTGCGCGAGCGCTACGCAGCCGCGGCGACACATGTCACGAGCAGCACCGACCCCGGCCCTGGCTGCTGCGCGCCGAGCGATGCCTTCGATGGCGGCAGCGAGGTATTCGGCGCCGCGCTCTACGCACTCAGCGACCACGAGCAACTGCCCGACACCGCGAAGCTCGCCTCACTTGGCTGCGGCAACACCACGGCCGTCGCCGAAATGCACGATGGTGAGACGGTCCTCGACCTCGGCTCCGGTGGCGGCATCGATGTGCTGCTCTCCGCCAAGCGCGTCGGCCCGACGGGCAAGGCCCACGGGCTGGACATGACCGACGAGATGCTGGCCCTCGCCCGCGAGAACGCCCGCAAGGCAGGCGTCGAGAACGTCGAGTTCCACAAGGGCTACATCGAGGAGATCCCGCTCCCCGACGCGAGCGTCGACGTGGTGATCTCCAACTGCGTGATCAACCTCTCGGGCGACAAGCGCAGGGTGCTGCGCGAGGTCGCGAGGGTTCTACGGCCGGGCGGGCGCTTCGCGGTCTCCGACGTGATCGCCGACGAGAGCATGGACGACGCCACCCGCGCCGACATGCAGCAGTGGACCGGCTGCATCGCAGGAGCGCTTACCCGCCGGGAGTTCACAAGCGCACTCGCGGATGCCGGCCTCACTGACATCGAGATACGCGAGACCCACCGCGTTCACCCGCAGGCCGCATCGGCGATCGTGCGCGCACGCAAGCCGACCGAGCGCCCCGCGTGAGCGCCGCAG
>JBEKYV010000009.1:0-19787 GCA_049510515.1 Solirubrobacteraceae bacterium
TTCCGCGACCCGAACCGGCTTCCCCATGTCGAGCACCAGTACCTCGGCCATGCGGGTGCGATCCCCCCGGCCGGGGCCGCCGCGCAGCGCCTCGACCGGATGCAGGCCGTTCGTCGGCGTGGACCCCTCGGCCTCGCCGCCGGCGGGCTGCAAATCGAGCGAGCCCGCGCGGATGATCAGCTGCACCGCCTCGGGGATCGTCATGAAGTAGCGCGTCATGCGCTTGTCTGTCACCGTCACCGGCCCGCCGCGCGCGATCTGGCGGCGGAAGATCGGCACCACGCTGCCGGAAGAGCCGAGCACGTTGCCGAAGCGCACCGCCCGGTAGACGGTGCCGGGCCAGCGCGCGGCGGCCCCCTCAAGCGCCAGCTCCGCGAGCGCCTTGGAGGCCCCCATCACCGTCGCGGGCGCGACCGCCTTGTCGGTCGAGACGAGCACGAAGCGCTCCACCCCCAGCTCACCGCACACGTGCGCCATCACGCGCGTCGCGATCGCGTTGTTGCGCACCGCCTCCACCGGGTTGGCCTCCATCAGCCCCACGTGCTTGTAGGCGGCGGCGTGGAACACGACGGTGGGGCGGTGCTCGGCGAGCACCTCGCGCATCCGCTCCTCCTCCTTGCAGTCGCCCAGCACCGCCGCCAGCGAGGCCGGCGGCGCGTGGCGCTCGTCGAGCAGCTCGCGGTGGATCGCAAACAGGTTGTCCTCGGCGTGGTCGAGCAGGATCAGCCGCCGCGGGCCGACGTGCGCGATCTGGCGGCACAGCTCGGCGCCGATCGAGCCGCCGGCGCCGCTGACCAGCACGACCGCCTCGCGCGCCAGGTAGGCGCCGACGCGGTCGAGCTCCATCACCACGGGCTCGCGCCCGAGCACGTCCTCGACGCGCACCTCGCGCACCTGGCGGGCGATCGCGCCGAGGGCCGTGCCGGCGCCGCGGCGGGGATGGGTGGGGTCGCCGTCCTTCAGCAGCTCGAACACGGTCGGCAGCGTGCGCACCGGGATCGAACGGGCGCGGCACTCGCGCACCACGCGCGCGCGCGTGGAGCCGGGGGCGGAGGGGATCGCGATGATCACTTCCTCCGGCTCGGCCTCCTCGAGGATGCGCGGCAGATCGGTCTCGGTATTGCCTCTCACCCGCACCCCGTCGATCCGCATGCCGCGCTTGCGCGGGTCGTCGTCGAGGAAGCCGACGGGCGCCAGGCCAAGCTCGCGGTTGCGCGCGATCTCGCGCAGCACCAGACGCCCGCCTTCGCCGGCGCCGACGATCAAAACGCCCCGCTCGCCCTCGCGCACGCCGCGGAAGGCGCCCTGCAGCCGGCGTTCGCGCAGCGCGCGCGCCAGCACCCGCAGGCCGACCAGCGCGCTCAGCGCCAGCAGGAAGAACAGCACGATCACCCCGAGCGGTAGGTCCACCGTGCTGAGGCCCGCCGGGCGCCCGGCGTGGTAGGGGCCGTAGGGGATCTGCACCGGCCGCGCGACCGCCACGCCGACGACGGCGAGCAGCACGATCGCGATCACCCCGCGCAGGATCGCCTCGTAGTCGCGCTGGCCGGCGTAGCTCCAGCTGCGCAGGTAGACGCGCGCGAGCACCAGCACGACCACCCCCCCGAGCGCCACCCACCAGATCGTGCGTTCCAGCAGCAGGGCGTAGCGGTGACTGAGCCCCTCGTCGAAGCGCAGCTGGAAGGCGAGGTAGTAAGCGAGCGCGACCAGTACCCCGTCCACGGCGATCTGGGGCAGCATGTGCCGGTGGAAGGGGGTGGGGACCCACCCACCCGCCGAGCGGAGACTTCGGCGCATTGCAGGGAATTGTAGGTGGGGAAGGGGGGGTTGGGCTCGCTCCTATCTGAAGAGCGTCAACCCGGAGATCGCCGCTGTTTCGCTGTTCGCCGGCAGGTGGGTGATCCACAGCAGGTAGTAGCGGTACACGACGCCGCCGGTGTTGAGGTGGATCGTGCTCTGCGCGCCGACGGTGCGCGGCGGAGCCAACTGCACCCAGCCCCGCGCGGTGAGGCTGGCGGGGTCTTCGTAGGGGAGGTGGGCGGCGAAGCGCTTGGCCGCGTACACGGCCGCGGTGAAGCCCGGCGTGGGCGTCTGCACCTCGATCGCGCGGGCGCGCAGGCCGGGGGCCGCGTCAATGTAAATGCCGGTGCCCGGCTTGTGGCCGAAGGTGTCTTCGCGGTAGTGCTCGGTGCTCCACACCGTTTCGGGGTCGCCGTCGACCACATTGGCCACGTCGGTCGGGTGTTCGGGTTCGTTGCCGTAGGGGTTGTAGTCGCTCGCCGAGGTCTGTTCCAAGGGCACCGGCGTGAGCCCCGATTGGGCATCCACGTCGGGGGGCACGCCGCGGTGGGTGTTACCGGCGAGCAGCACCAGCACGAGCGCCACCAGGCCCCCGAGCAGCGCCAGCGAGCCCAGCCAGCGGGCCGGGTGGCGCATCCGCCACGGCAGCCGCCGGCGCGCCGGCGCGGGCAACGTGCGCAGCACAGTGGTCACCTCGCCGGTGCTCTGCCCCGCGCGCGCCACCTCGACCGCGAGCACCTCCTCCAGATCGGCCAGCAGCGCGGGAATGTCGGGGTAGCGCCGCGCGAGGTCCTTGGCGGTCGCGCGTTCCACGACCGCGGCCGTGGCGGCCGACACCTCGGGCCGGCGGTGCTGCACGTCGGGGATCTCCTCGCGCACGTGGCGCATCGCCACCGCCACCGGGCTGGGGCCGGTGAAGGGGATCGCGCCGGTGAGCATCTCGTACAGCACGACCCCGAGCGAGTAGATGTCGGATTGGCCGGTGACCTTGTGGCCGAGCGCCTGCTCGGGCGAGACGTAGTCGGTCGTGCCGAGCACGCGCCCGTCGAGCGTCAAGCCCTCCTCGGTGAGCGTGCGCGCGATCCCGAAGTCGGTGATCTTGGCGGTGCCCTCCGCGGTCAGCAGCACGTTCTGGGGCTTCACGTCGCGGTGCACGATCTGGTGCTCGTGGGCGTCGCCCAGCGCCCGTGCGATCTCGATCGCATAGGCGATCGCCTCGGTGATCTCCAGCGGTCCCGTGCGACGGATCAGCGCCTTCAACGTCTCCCCATCGACGTACTCGAAGACGATGTAGGGCGTCGCCCCACCGTCCGTCTGCGGCTCCTCCCCCGCGTCGATCACGGTCACGATATGCGCATGGCTGAGCTGCGCGACCGCTCGCGCCTCGCGGCGAAAGCGCTCCAGCTGGTCGGAGTCGGAGGCGATCTCGCGGTGCATCAGCTTGATCGCCACGGGCCGTTCCAGCACCGTGTCGAAGGCGCGGTAGACAGTGGACATCCCGCCCTTGCCGATCTGCTCGTCGAGGCGGTAGCGCCCACCGAGCGCGGTGCCGAGCATCGCTTGCGACATGGCTCTAATTACAGCGCGATCAGAGCAATCCCTGCGAGTGCAGCCGCGACGCCGACGGCCTGAAAGCGCGACAACCGCTCGCCAAGCAGGCCCATGCCGAGCGCGACCGTGACGATCGGAAAGAGCGAGCCCAGCACCGACACCAGCGACAGCTGGCCGTGGGCAGCGGCAGTGGTGTACATGATCGTGCCGACCACCAACAGCAGGCCCGGGATCGCGAACAGCGGGCTGCCGCGGACGAATCTGATCCCGCGCAGCTCGCGCCCGGCCCACAGCGCGAGCAGCGCCACGAGCGCGAGGCGCGCGTCGAGCAGCGCCCACGCGCGCCCGTGCTCCGAGGCCTTCGGCAGCGCGGTGAGGAAGATGCCGAACGCGACCGCCGACGCCGCCGCCCACAGCGCGGCGGCACGCGGATCGGGATAATGCGCGGTGCTGTGGTGAGCCGAGCCACGGCGCGCGACGAGCACGGCCCCACCCATCGCCAGCACCAGCCCGACTGCCTGCGCCGGCCGCAGCGAGTCGCCGGTGGCGAGACCCCAAGCGACCGGGATCACCACCCCCGAAGCGCCGATCGGCGCCACCACCGACAGCGGCCCCAGCTCGGCCGCCTTGTAGAAGCCGATCAGCCCCCCGGCGTTGCCGGCGCCCGCCAGCAGCGCCAACCCCACATCGGAGGAGGGCGGTGCCCGACCCCCTTCCAGCGCTAGATACAGCACGCACGCGCCAAGCGCAGCCACCTGCGAGCAAACCAGCACGGTCACCAGCTGGTGACGGCGCACCAGCTGGGGGCCGATGAAGTTCGACACCCCATAACAGAGCGAGGCGCCAAGCGCGAGCGTGATCGCAAGCATCGGCGGCAGTCTGGCAGTCGGGGGATGGTTGGCCGGTTGGCTGCCCGTATGCGCACGATCCCCACAGCGCGGGCGGACTCGGCGCTCCCGATGCAAGCCGGCCGTCGCGAACCTAGGTTTCGATCGTGACCAACGTCCCGATCGGCGTGTAGGGCCAGATCTCCGCCGAGGCCGCGAGGGGAAGCTCGACGCAACCGAGGCTCTGTGGGGTGCCGAACGAGGCGCGGTCGAAGTTGTGCAGCGCGTCGCCGCCGTTGAAGTAGCTGACCCATTTGATCCCCGGATCGCTGTAGTGCGAGCCGTCGGGGTTGGTGCCGCTCATCGTCGTTTCGGGGAGGTGCTCGAACACCGCGAACGTCCCCAGTTCGGTTTCCGCCCCGGAGATGCCCGTGTTGGCGGGCGAGGTAACGACCGTGTAGCCGTTGTGCCACAGCGTCATCGTCTCCGGTGTTTCGCGGTGCACGTACACGTAGCTGTAGCCGCTGGTGAGGCGCTTGCCGGCGATCGCGTCAGCCAGCAGCGCGCGCCACACCGTAGGCCCCGCGACTCCATCGACGGTGAGGTTGTTTTCGTTCTCGAACTTCATCACCGCGCCCTTGGTGATCTCGCTCGCCTGGTCAGGGTTCCACATCGCCTGCAGCTGGTGGGGGGTGTTGGGATAGCGCCAGTTGAAGCTGCCGCTGGGAGGTTCGACCGCCGCCCGCGCCTCCGCGCTCGCCGTGCGCGCCACGGCGGCACCGGACGGCTGCCATAGCACCGGGAGGTAGCCCGCTTCGGCGAGCAACTGGTGCAGGCGCAACGTCGAGCCGGGCGGCACGGTCCATTCGATCTGGTTGGTGGTGCGCAGCCCGCTCCCACCCGTCGTGACCGCGACCGCCCGCGGGAGCCGCACCTGCAACTGGGAGTCGAGCGCAGCCCCCAGCCCTGACGGGGTGAAGACAAGCATGTGGCTGTTGACTTCGCGCCAGCTCCCGGGCGTGCTCGGCGAGAACTGCGGACGGGCCGAGCCGAGCACTTCGCCGACCGGCTTGGAGAACGTCAGGGAGAGCGGCGTGGCGGGAGAGATGCGCGCTCCGGCCGCGGGAAAGCTGACCATCACCGGGGCCTGGGAGGGCGGGAACCAGCTCACCTGCGTGGGCGCCCCCAACCTCTCCCAGGGATGCGGCGCGGCGGCGATCTCGATCGCACCGGTGGAAGCCTGCGATCCGAGCGAGACCGAGCTCTGGGCGCGGCTCAGCGTGTGATGGGTCGTGCCATCCGTGCCGCTCCCGTAGGACACCGCAGACACGGGCTGATCGAAACTCACGCGCACCGCCGAGCCCGAGGGCACGGTCATCCAGCGCTCGGTCACCCGCGCCGCGGGCGCCCGCAGCGTCAGCTGCTCGTTGCGCTCGCTCCCCAGCGCCCAGCTGAGCCATCCCGGCCGGCGAACCTCGACGTCCACCGTCACCTGCTCGCCCGGAGTCAGCCGCCGCAGCGGAGTCAGCCGCCCATCTTCGATCGCCAGCGGCACCTTCCGCCCACCCGGGCCGTAAGCCCGAACACGCGCGATCGTCCCTCCCAGCGGCTGCACTGACACGCGTGCGAGCGCCGTCGAATCGCTCGCCAGCGTCACGCCCGAGAAGGCCAGCACCGCGACGGCCAGCAGCACGACGATCACGACAAGCGTCAGCACCGCGCCGAGCAGGGCACGTGACCGACGATGCTCTTGCGACACGGGGTCACGGCGAGCCGAGGTCATCGCCATTGATGGATCGTAGGACGATTTGGTATGAAGCGTCGCGTTTCGTCGTGCAGGGCCCCCGCACCTCGGCTCTGGCACTCCGCTCTACAATGCGGTAACCGTCTTCGCCGTGCACGTGCCGGTGCTGATCGGCTTCACCGTCGCGCGCTACGCCGAGCCCGACGAAGCCACCGCCAGCGCCAGCCCCACACGGTAGAGCGCGAACGGCCACAGCACCCGCGCTCGCCTGCCCGCGCGGATCAGCGGCGCGCAGGCGAGCGTCGATAGGAATGCCGCCCCCGCGCCCACCGAGAGTGCGGGAGCCGCACCCGGAGTGCCGCATTGGGCGACGCGGGGACCGAAGGCGAGTGTCTTTCGGCGTCGGGAAAGGCGGAACACCTTGAGCCCGGCGGCACCCGCGATTACCGGGAGGCCGGCGCGCCAGGAGAGCGCTTGGGCGTCCTCGCGGGCGAAGCCGCGTGCGCGCGCGGCGGTGAGCGTGGCGCCGTTGCGCGAGACGCCCGGGAGCAGCGCGAGCGCCTGCGCGAGACCGAGCGCGAGGCCGTCCCGGGGTCCGAAGTCCGTACGACTGCGGCTCTCGGAGCGAGCGTCGGCCCAGGCCATTGCGACGGCGCCAACTGCCAGCCCCCCGGCGAGCGCGCGGGGGCCACTTGGACGGCGCTCCAGTCGTTGCTCCATGAGGTACCCCACGAGCGCGGGGGGGGCAAGCGCGAGCGCCGCCGACGTCAGGGCTTTGCCGTCGATCTCACGCAGGGCCTGCCTCAGCTCCCCACGCTGCGCGAGCATCAGCGCGGCAGCGGTGCCCGCGTGCAGGGCGACCTCCAGCGAGTTGCGCAGCTCCGCGTCCTCTTCGGCATGGGGCCACCCCACGAGGCGCGGCAACAGCGCGATGTGCGCCGAGGAGGAGACCGGCAGCACCTCGGTGGGGCCCTGCACGAGGCCCAGCAGCAGTGCCTGGTGCAGCGGCAGCTTCGGCGCCTGCGTGGCTCGGGGAGATCCCTCAGCCAACGTCTACGGGTGCGGACTCCGAGGACGAAGCGCGATCGGGGTCTCCAGCCGCGGCTTCGATCGCCGCCACCTGGCCCCCACGCCGGCGACGGACGATCCAGTAGGCGACGCCCACCACCACGAGCGCGACGATCGCGTAATCGACGTACTCGAAGCCCCTGCGCACGCTCGTCCATTCGTTGCCGAGTGCGTGGCCCGCGAGCGCGAGCGCCAGCACCCACGGGATCGAACCGATGATCGTGAGCACGGTGAAGCGCAGCGGTGGCATCTTCGCGACGCCCGCGGGCAGCGAGACAAAGGCGCGCACCAGCGGGATCATGCGGCCGAAGAGCACCGCGGGATCGCCGTAGCGCTGAAACCAGCGGTCCGCGCGGTCGATCTGGGCGGGGCCCATGTGCACGAGGTGGCCGTGACGTTCCATCAACTCCAGACGGCCGCCGCGACCGATGCCGTAGGCGATCCACGAGCCGACCAGCGTGCCCAGCAGGCCCGCCAGCACGATCCCGGTCATCGTCAGGTGGTGGTGCGCGCCCGAGCCGCCGGGGTCCGCCACCGCGAAGCCCGCGAACAGCATCACCACCTCCGAGGGGATCGGGATGCAGGCCGAGCCGAGCGCCATCAGCAGGAACACCGCCGGCAGCCCCCCGTCGCGGACGAGGTGCCAGGTGGCGTTGACAACGGATTCGGTGACCGAGGCGAGGACAAGCATTGGCGCGTCAACGATACCGTCCACCCCGATGCGCGTCTGGATCGACCTCACCAACAGCCCCCACGTGCTGGTCATGCGGCCGGTGATCGAGGCGCTGGAGCGCGACGGCCACGAGGTGCGGGTGACCGCGCGCGACTTCGCCCAGACGCTGGGGCTGCTGCGCCGCTTCGAGATCCCCCACACCGCGATCGGTCACCACCGCGGCGAGCGGTTGGCCGCGAAGGCCGGCGGCCTCGCGCTGCGCTCGGCGGCGCTGCTGCGCTGGGCCCACGCCGAGACGCGGAGAGCGAGGTGCGAGCCCCCCTCCCCCTCCTCCCCCCCCTCCTCCGGCCGCTTCGACATCGCGCTCGGGCACGGCTCCAACGATGTCAGCGTCGCCGCTGCCCTGCTGCGGGTTCCCAGCGCCACGATGTTCGACTACGAGTGGGCGACCGTGCAGCACCAGATCAACTGCCGCCTGGCGCGCGCGGTGGTCGTGCCCGAGGCGATCCCGCCCGAGCGTCTCGAGCGCTACGGCGCGCGCGGCAAGGTGCGCGCCTATCCGGGGCTGAAGGAGGAGTACTACCTCGCCGACTTCGAGCCCAACCCGGCGATCCTCGGCGAGCTCGGGCTCGACCCCAGCCGCCCGATCGTCGTGGTGCGCACCCCCCCGGAGGTCTCGCTCTACCACCGCTTCGAGAACGACCTGTTCGCGCGGGTCCTCGCGCGTCTGCGCGACGCGGCTGCCGGCGCGGAGGGGGTCCAGTCGGTGGTGCTGCCCCGCACCCCCACCCAGCGCGCGGAGCTCGCCAGCGTGCCCGGCTTCATCGTCCCCGAGCAGGCGATCGACGCGCAGTCGCTGATCGCGCTTTGCGACCTCGTGATCTCCGCCGGCGGCACGATGAATCGCGAGGCCGTCGCGCTCGGCGTTCCGGTGTACACCACGTTCGAGGGCCGCCTCGGGGCGGTCGACGAGCGGTTGATCGCCGAGGGCCGATTGCGCAAGCTGCGCGATCCCGCCCAGCTCGAGTTGGCGAAGCGAAACCCCGCTGCTGGGCGCACGCGTATCCGGCGCGACCCGCGCGTGCTGGTCGATCTGCTGCTCTCGCCGGTGCGGTGAGTTGTTCTTTTTGGGCCCCTACCAAATGAGAATGAGACTCAATCCCAGTTGGTTAGGGCTTTGATTTTTTGTTGTTGTGCCCGCCGCCAACCAGCGGGCGCCCGCGGCCCGCGAGCCGCGAGCCCGCCTCAGTACTGGTAGGCGCGCCTGGCCTCCCAGCGCTCGATCCCGAGCCGGCAGAGGCGGTCGACGAGCTCGGGGTAGGGGATCCCCGAGGCCTCGGTCAGCTTGGCGTACACGCTGGTCGGCGTGAAGCCGGGCATCGTGTTCAGCTCGTTGACCAGCACCTGCTCGCCGTCCACGAAGAAGTCCACGCGGGCGAGGCCCTCGCAGCCGGTGTAGGCGAACACCTCCACCGCCAGCTCCCGCACCCGCGCGCTCGCCGCGGCGGAAATGCGCGCCGGGACGACCAACTGCATGCCCCCGTCGCGGTACTTGGCGGCGTAGTCGTACCACTCCTCGGCGAACACGATCTCCCCAGGCACCGAGGCAAGTATCCCCCGGCTTCGGTTGGTCCCCTCTTGATCGATCACCCCGAGCGCCGCGCACTCGACCTCGGCCCCCTGCGCCATCGCCTCGACGATCACCAGTGGATCGTGGGCGAAGGCGCGGTCGAGCGCCTCCCCGAGCTCAGCGGCCTCGGCGACCTTGGCGATCCCCACCGAGGAACCGAGATGCGCGGGCTTGACGAACACCGGTAGCCCGAGGCCCGCGATCTCACCCAGCACCTCGGTCGGCGCCTCGCGCCAGCGCTCCACGCGGGCGCCGGCGTACTCCACCTGGGGCACCCCGCAGGCCGACATCAGCTCTTTGAACAGCACCTTGTCCATGCACAGCGCCGAGCTCGCCACGCCCGCGCCGACGTACGCCACGTCGAGCGTCTCCAGCAGCCCCTGCACGGTGCCGTCCTCGCCGAAGGGGCCGTGCAATGCCGGGAACACCACGTCGGCGTCGAGCAGCCCCTCACCCGGGCGAAGGCTGAGCCGCTCCCCGCCATGACACCACCCGCCGTCGCGCTCGATCTCCACCCAGCGAACCTCGTGCCCGGCCCGCTCGAGGCCCTCACGCACGGCGCGCGCGGAGGCCAGCGAGACATCGTGCTCGGAGGAGCGCCCCCCCGCGAGCAGCGCGACAGTGAGCGTCGCCCTCGTCATGGAACGGCCGGCGCGGCGGCGGGCGGGGTCTGGGAGGTGGTGGTTGTGGTGCTGGGAGTCGTCGTGGGCGTGGTGCTCGGCGTGGTCTGCGCCGCAAGTTCGCCCACGGTCAGCTTGATCGTCGCTCCCGGCTTGGCCTTGGTGCCGCCCGCGGGGGTCTGCTGAAGCACCAGCCCAACTTCGGCTTCGCTTGAGACGGTGCGCGTGCTGGACTTCACCACAAAGCCCGCCCCGATCAGTTCGCCTTCGGCCCGTTCCTGCTTTTTGCCGACCACGCGCGGAACGGCGACTTCCTGCGAAACCTTCGCCACCACGAGGCTCACCGCTTCGCCGCTGCGCACCGAACTGCCCGCGGCGGGCGACTGCGAGAGCACGGTGCCCGCCGTCTGGCCCGCTTCTTCGCGCTTGGTGACCGCTCCCACGTGCAGCCCCACGGCGCGCAGCGAGGCGCGTGCTTCGGCTTCGCTCTGGCCGACCACTTCGGGGATTTCCACCTGCGGCGGGCCGCTCGAGACGAACACCGTCACCGGGCTGCCCGCCAGCAGCGGCACGCCCTGCGAAGGTTCGGTGGAGATCACCTTGCCGCTCGCCACCGAGGTGCTGGAGCGGTTCTGGGCGCTCGGCTTGAAGCCCGCCTGTTTGAGCTTGTGCTCGGCTTCGGCACTCGTGAGGTTCCTCACGTCTGGCACTCCCACGCTGGCGGGGCCGCTCGAGACGACAACGCTCACATGCGCGCCGCGCTGCACCACGCTGCCCGCCGCCGGGCTCACGGAGATCACCGAGCCCTGCGCGACATCGAGGCTGGGCGCCTGCGAGGGGACCGGCACCAGATCGGCCGCTTTGAGCTCGCTGCTCGCGAGCGCTGCGGAGCGGCCGACGACGTTGGGCACCGTCACCTGGCGCTTGCTCGCGGGCAGCAGCAGCGCCAGCGCGACCCCGGCGACAATCAGTGCCAGCAGCACACCACCCGCGATCCACCAGCGCCGCCTACGCCGCCGCGCAGCCGCCTCGGGGTCCTGGAGCTCCGCACCCTCAGCGACGGCGGGCGCCAGCAGCAGCGCGGTGGCGGCCACCGGCGGCGCCACCGGGCCGTTGGCGCCGGGCGCAACGGGCTGGTGCTCGCCCGCGCCGGGTAGGTTCCGGCGCACGTGCTGGAGCGCCGCGATGAACTCGTCGGCGTCGGCGAAGCGCTGTGCGGGATCCTTCGCGAGCGCCCGCAGCACCACCGCGTCGAGCTCCGGGGGAATCGCCGCTCGCGCGGTGGCGGGCGCGGGCACGGCCGCGCCGGTCGCGGTGACGTCGGGTGGCTGGGTGGACGCGGCGCCAGCCGGGTGGGGGGGCACGCCAGCCGGATGGGGGGGCGCATGGCTCACGACCGCGCTCGGCGGCAGCGGCGTCGCGGAGACCTGCTTGAGCGCGATCGTCACCGCCGTCTCCCCGTCGAATGGCACCGTGCCAGTGAGCAGCTCGTAGAGGACGATCCCCACCGCATAGATATCCGAGGCGGCGCTCACGGCGTGGCCCTGGGCCTGCTCGGGGGAGAGGTATTGGGCGGTTCCCATGATCGAGCCCGTCAGCGTCATGTCGGATGCGCCGGCGCGGGCGATCCCGAAGTCGGTGACCTTCGCGCGGCCCTCCTCGTCGAGGATCACGTTGTGGGGCTTCAGGTCGCGGTGGATCACCCCGCGGCGGTGCGCAAAGCGAGCGGCCTGCAGGATCTGGATGACGACGTCGATCGCCCTCACCGGCTCCAACGGCCCCTGCTCGCGCACCACCGCCTTCAGCGAGCGGCCGGGGAGGTACTCCATCGCGATGTAGTAAGTGCCATCCCACTCTCCACGGTCGAAGATCGCCACCACGTTCGGGTGCGAGAGACCGGCGGCGCTGGAAGCCTCGCGGCGGAAGCGCTCCACGAACTCCTGGTCTTCTGCGAAGCGGTGGTGGAGCAGCTTCACCGCCACCTGGCGCCCCAGCAGCTGGTCGCGCGCGAGGTACACGTCGGCCATCCCACCTGTCCCGATCCGCGAGAGCACCTCGTAGCGCCCGTCGATCACAGTGCCGGATTCGATCATCGCCGGGCCGCCCCGGTCGTTGGTCGAGCGGCCCCCGGGGGGACGGCACGGCGTAAGGGTGCGCCTTCGATCATCGCCGGCCCTCATTCATGGAGCAGCACTTCCATCACGCGCCGCGCGATCGGCAGCGCGTACGTGGCGCCGTACCCGGGGACGCCCTTTACCGTCACGGCGATCGCCACGGTGGGGTTGGCGGCGGGGGCAAAGGCGATAAACCACACGTTGTTGAGCGCGCTGCCGATCTGCGTTTCCGCGGTGCCGGTCTTGCCGGCGACCTGCACGCCGGGGATCCGCGCGTTAACGCCTGTGCCTTCGTTGACGACGGCTTCCATCATCGAAGTGACGGCGGTGGCGGTGGAAGGCTTCATCACTACCGACTGCACGCGGGGAGAGATCCGCTGCACGATGCGCCCTTCGGGGCTGACGATCCGCGCGGTCAGGTGGGGCGCCATCAGCCTGCCGCGGTTGGCGACGGCGGCGGCGACCTCCGCCATCTGCAGCGCTGTCACCCGCAGTTTGTCCTGCCCGATGCCCATCCGCCCCACGTCGACCTGCGGGCTGAGGGGCGAGAGCAGGCGTTCGCTGCCGTGTTGGTCTTCGTACTCCCCGGACGGCGACATTTCTTCGGCGGGGTAGTCCAGCTGCGGCTTGGCGTCGAAGCCGAAGCGGCGCATGTAACGGTCGAGCGTCGACTTGCCCACCTGTTCGGCGACCTGCGCCCACACCGTGTTGACCGATTTGGCCAGCGCCTGCGTGAGCGTCAGCTCGCCAAAGCTTTCGTTCTGGTCGTTGCTCAACGGCACGCCCGACACCACGATGCCGTTGCGGCCGCTGAGCGTCGAGGAGGGCGTAAACCTTCCCGTGTCGATCGCGGCGGTGGCGGTGAGCACCTTGAAGGTCGACCCCGGCGCATACCCATACTGCACGGCGCGATTGACTCGCGGGGAGCCGGCGATTTCATTGACCTTCGCGGCGGATGCCGCCGTTCGCAACGCGTTGGGGTCGTAGCTGGGAGTGGACGCCATCACCCGCACGGCCCCGGTGGACGGCACCAGCGCAACGACGGCGCCTTCATGAGCGCCGAGCCCCGCGAGCGCGGCCTGTTGAGCGGTTGGGTCGAGCGTGGTGCGCACTTCGTCGCCCTTTTCCGGGCGACCCTGAAACTGGTCGAGGATCGACTGCAGTTCGCCCTGGCTCTGCCCGCTGAGGGGCGCGTTGCGGTAGCGCTCCAGCGCGGCGCGGCCGACGCCGAAGGGATAGGAGTAGCCAATCGTCTGGGCAAACTCCTCCCCGGTCGGGTAGGTGCGTTCATAGGTGTCTTCGCGGGTGCGCAGGCTGCGCGCCAGCACGGTGCCGTCGGCGGCAACGATCGCCCCACGCTGGACGCGCGCCTGCTCGATCAGCGCGCGTTTGTTGAGCGGGTTTTCGCGCAGCGAGGCGGCGTCGAAGATCGTCCAGCGCGAGGTAAAGGCGACGAGCAGCGCAAACAGCACCAGCACCAGCATGTAGAGACGCATGATCGGGCGGTTCATTCACTCAGCTCTTCCAGTTCGATCGAGTGCACGAGCGAGCCGGCTTCTTTTTCCGAGCGCCACTTGTGGTCGAGCAGCGTGCCGCGCCGCGTGGGGCTCAGCGTGGAGGCACCGACGCCGGAGACGTAGTAGGTGCTGTAGAGGTCGATCCCACCGGGGAGCTTGTAGGGGAGACCCCGGTACATCGTCACCAGGCCGCGAGCGTTGGTGCCGAGAAAGAACACCGACTGCGCGGCGATGTAAGCGCCGCCCGCCAGCACCCCGAGCACCGCGAGCACGATCAGCGCGGGCAGCACACCCCGCCGCCGTCGCCGCCGGGCAGTGGGTGCGGAGTCGGGGGAGCGGGGACGGCGCGCCACCACCGCCGTTGGCGGCCGCGCGGGGTGGGTGCGATGAGCATCGCGGCGTGCCCGCACCGAGGAGCGCTCGCGGGCACGGGATTCGGAGGGTGCAGCCGCCTCCCGGTCCTCGCGGCCGCGCGCAGGCGGCGGTGCGAGCACCGCTGAGGACGGCCGCGTGACCCCCATGGCGGGCATGCTCACGACGGTGGCGTCGCGGTCGAGCTCGGCGGTGCCCGGGGGGGGTTCGCTCGGTGAGCCCACCTCCTCCAGGCGCAGCAGAATCACGGTGATGTTGTCGCGCCCGCCGGCGTTGTTGGCTTCCGCGATCAGCGCCTCGCCGATGTCGCGCAGGCGTGCCCCCGCATGCAGGCGCAGAACCTCGGCGAGGCGCGCCTCCGGGACCATCGAGGTGAGGCCGTCGCTGCACAGCAGGTAGATGTCTCCGGCGCGCGCGCGGAACGAGCGGGTGTCCACCTCCACCGTCTCCTCCGGCCCCAGCGCACGGGTGATGATCGAGCGCTGGGGGTGGTCCTCGGCTTCTTCGGGGGTGAGGCGGCCCTCGCGGATCAGCTCGTCCACCAGCGAGTGGTCGTCGGTCAGACGCAGCAGCTCACCGTCACGCAGGCAGTAGGCGCGGCTGTCCCCGACATGGGCGATCGCCACCTCCTGCTCGCCCACGTAGACCGCGGTGAGCGTCGTGCCCATGCCGGCCTGCTCGGCGTTTTCGCGCGACAGCGCGTGGATCCGCGCATTGGCGGCAAGCGCGTGCGTGGCCAGTCCCTCCTCGGGCGGGGAGCCGTCGGGCAGGCCGCCGTGGAAGGACTCCACCGCGATCTTCGAGGCCACCTCGCCGGCCTGCGCGCCGCCCATACCGTCGGCGACCACGAACAGCGGCGAGCGCGCCAGCAGCGAATCCTCGTTGGCGCGCCGCTGCAGGCCGGTGTCGGTGCCCGCATACTGCTCTGCCACACGCAGCATCAGTTGCCCCCCGCATCCATGGGTCGGTGCATCACCACGTGCGCCATCAATGCTCCCCTGTGTCGACCTGGACGCGCATCAATCGACCTCGAATACGAATTCGCTCTCGCCGATCCGCAGATGATCGCCGGGATGCAGCGGACGTGGCGTGTCCAGCAGCTCCTCGTTGAGGTAGGTGCCGTTGGTGGAGCGCAGATCCTCGACCACCACCGTCCCCGCCTGCTCGTAGATGCGCGCGTGGCGCGAGGAGGCGAAGGGATCCTCCAGGCGTATCGCCGCGTGGTCGCCGCGACCGAGCACGAGGTCGCCGTCGAGGTCGTAGATCATCCCCGCATCGTGACCGCTCGCGCGGGCGACCACCAGGCGGGGGGCACGGCGGGCGATGTTGGAGCGCCCGAGCGCCGAGGCAGCCTGCAGCCCGGTCGCGTCCGGAGAGGCCGCATAGCCCGCCGATCCCGCCCCGCCCCCGGCGCTGTAGCCCGTCGGTGGATGGGCACGATCGCGCCCCCGTAGATCGCTCAATGCGCTGCGCGCGACCCACAGCAGGAACAGGTAGAGCACGGCGAGGAAGCCGAACTTGAGCGCGACCGACACCGGCTGCAGCGTATTCATCGCTGCTCGAAAACGATCTCGGTGGTGCCGAGCTCGATGCGGTCGCCGATCTGTAGCGCCCGCGAGCCGCGCAGCCGCTCGCCGTTGAGCAGCACGCCGTTGGTCGAGCCCAGATCCTCGATCGCCCAACCCTGCACGGTGGGGTGAACGTGGGCGTGACGGCGGGAGATCCCCGCATCGTCGAGCACCACGTCGCAGTCGCGGCTGCGGCCGATCACCGCCCCTTCCGGGGCGACCACCAGGCGCCGCCCGCCAACCAGCAGCAGGGCGCGGGGGGGGCGAGCGGAGCGGGCCTGTTCGAGCGGCTCGCGCAGGCGCGCGGAGGAGCTGTAGATCATCGTCTGCCCATGCTCGTCCTCGTGACGGAGGGAGCCCGCCGGCGCGGGCCACTCCCCGCGAGCGGGCTGCCCCCACGCGTCGTCGCCGGCGAATTGGCCAGCCTCGGCGTGGTGGGGGTCGTGGTGGGGGTCGTCGGTGTCGTGGGGGCGGGCGTCAAGATCGCCGTTGCCGGGGACATCGGGGCGCACCAGCCGCGCCTGGATGCCGAACTCGCCCAGCGACAGGGAGTCGTCGGTGTGGAAGGTGATGATCGGATGGGAGGCAAGCGTGAGATCCTCGCTGCGAGCGTGCTCCAGCAAGTAGGCGCAGAGCTCGTCGATCAGCTCGTCCTCGACGCCGTCGTAGCGCGCGCGATCCGCTGGAGAGAGCCACACGGCGTACTCGTTGGGGGCATACACGCGCGACACCGAGGTGGTGCGGTGCTCGTCCATCTCGCGCGCCAGCTTGCGGGCGATTTCCATCGGGCGCACCTCGGAGCGGAAGAGGCGTCCGAAGGCGCCCTCCACGAGGGAGGCGAGGGTGGTCTCGAGGCTCTTGAGGGGGTTCATGGAATGCTCGATCATTGGGGCGGAGCCGACAGCGCCGATCCCCGCCGTCCCGCCACTCCTCACTTTACGGGCCCACGGCCCACGGCTCCTCACGCAACAATCGTCCGCACCGGCCCCCGCAGCGCTCGTGCGGCGACCGCGAGCAGTGCCCCTAACGAGGCACTGAGGATGACGCCATGTGGGGATGGAAGCGTGGCGCCGGCCAGCGGCAGGCCGCGATCGAGCGCCTGGACGCCCGCCCACCCGGCCACCAGCGCCACCGCCCAGAGGATCGCGGCGAGCGCATCGAGCATCGCCGAGCGCCCCCGCACCAGCCAGGGAAGAACCGCGGCGGCGAGCCCCCACAGGGCCACACCGAGCAGCAACGCGACACTCAGCAGGTGCGCCAGCGCGTGGGTGGTGCTCGCCACCGACCCATCCAGCGGCAGCTCGGCCAGACGCAGCCACCAGTAGCCGAGGGCACCCAGCAGGGCGCGGGAGCGCCAGCGGGCGAGCTGGCCGGCGATCGCTGGGAACGCGCCCGCGAGGCCGACGAGGCCGAGCGCAGGGGCAAGCAGGGCGGCCAGCCAATGGGACCCCGGTCGGCGCACCAGCAGCACCAGCGGCAGCGCCGCGCAGAGGATGAGCGGCGCGACCCCGGGGTGGCCGGAGGCGATCTGCCAGACACACGCCGCCATTGTCGCCGCGATCCACGCCAGGCGCGTCGCCGTGAGCCAGCCCGCCAGGTCGGGCCGCTCCTCGGCGGAGTCTTGAGGAGCGTGCCCATGCGTCTTCACCTCCGTCGCTACCAGCGGGGCACGAGAGGGTTGAAAAGATGGCGGTTGGTCCGGCCCCTCAGAGCTGAACGGGAAGGGGTGAGGGAGCGGCGCGGCGGGGATGCGCGCGCGGCGACCCCAATGCGAGCGTCGCAAACCATCGCGCAGACCATCGGTGAGCGCGGCGCTCAGCTCCGGCAGCGTCCCGCGCAGCTCGGGATCGGCCTCGAGCGCCTGGTCGAGCGCAGCGGTGAGCTCGCGCGGCAGATCGCGGCGCTGGCGCTCCAGCGGCGGCAGGCGCTCGCCGATACGCCGCGCGGTGGCTGCCGGAGTCGCGCCACGCACCGGGTTGACGCCGCTGAGCGCCTCATACAGCACGAGCGCGAGCGAGTACAGGTCGGCACCTGTCCCGACCTCCTCCCCGTCGATCTGCTCGGGGGCCATGTAGGCGAGCGTGCCGAGCACGTCGCCGGTGCGAGTAAGGGGCTCCTCGCCGGCCAGCAGCGCGCCACCGAAGTCGGTCAGCTTGGCGACGGGAGCGGCTCCCAGGCGCTCCGGGGGCCGGCCGGGATCGGCCCGCGCGGGCACCAGCACGTTCTGGGGCTTGATGTCGCGGTGGATCACCCCCCGCCCGTGCGCGTGCAGGAGCGCGTCGGCGAGCGCAATCCCGATTTCGATCGTCTCCTCGTCGCAGAGCAGGTCGGCGGCGATCAGCCGGGCGAGAGTCTCGCCGTGCACCAGCTCGGAGATCAGATAGAAGGTGTCGTGCTCGGCGCACGCCTCATACAGAGCCACGATCGCGGGATGCGCCAGACGGGCGGTGGCGAGCGCCTCGCGCGTAGCGCGCTCGCGATCTTCCCCAGCGGGGAGCGCGATCACCTTGACCGCCACCTCGCGGTTGAGGAGCTCGTCGTGAGCGCTCCACACCACCCCGAAGCCGCCGGCGCCGAGGCGCTCGAGCAGCCGATAGCGACCCAGCACCGGAGCGCCCCAGCCGGCCGCCGGCCTCGCGTCGCGAGTTCGGGCTTCGATGCGGCACGGGCCGCGCCCAGGGGCGATCAATGTGTCGTGAGAGTCCACCGACTCCTGCGTTCGCCGGTGCAGGGGCGCTCCCTGCCATTCGCAGGCAGGAGAAGCGCAGGTGAGCGAGAAGTTGCAGATGGCACCAATCACGAGATGAGCAGCCGAGCGGGCGGTCATACTGGTGCCTTCCTCGATACGCAGGCAAGGAGCGAGACAGCTTGTCGTTCTTCGACGATGATGAGGGAGGAGCCCCGCGGCCAGCAGCCGCGGGGAGCGAGCGGCCAGGTGGGGGGGCAGGCGAACGAGCGGGTGGGCGGGCACCTAACGCCTCCCGTACGCAACCGCACCCACGGCGGCCGCAGCGGGCGGCAGCGGGGCACGCCGACCGCCACACGATGATGGTGCGGCGGCGCATCGCCGCCGGGGTCGGGGTAGTGGTGCTGATCCTGATCGTGCTGTTGATCGACGGCTGCCTGAAGAGCGGCAAGGAAGAAGCCTTGAAGAAGTACAACCGCGAAGCGGGTCAGCTGGTGAGCGAATCCGACCAGCAGGTGGGGCAGCCGCTATTCGCCGGGCTCGCCGGCGCCTCCAGCGAACCGCCGCTGAATGTGGAGCAGAAAGTCAACGAACTGCGCGAAGTGGCGCAGCGTCAGGCCGAACAGGCCAAGCGGCTGAGCGTCCCGGGCGAACTGGATGCGGCACAGCGCAACTTCACGCTGACGCTCAATCTGCGCGAGGAAGCGCTGGCGAAGATCGCGCCGCTCGTGCGCGAGGCGCTGGGCGGCAAAGGCAAGCAGGCGAGCTCGTCGATCGCCGGCGCGATGGAGATGTTTTTGGCCTCCGACGTGATCTACTCCCAGCGGGTGGCGCCGCTGATCCAGCAGGAACTCGCGGCGGGCGGCGTCCACGGGCTGAGCACCACGGGCACCCAGTTCCTGCCCAATCTCGGGTGGCTGGAACCGAGCACCGTCGAAGAGCGCCTCACCGGGAAGTCATCGGCCGCGGCGCAGAGCGGCCAGATCGCCCCGGGCACGCACGGCTCGGCGCTGAAGGGCGTGAGCGTCGGCGGCACCGAACTGCAGCCGGAATCGACGGGCACGGTCAACCATCTCAGCGGCGGATCCACCCCGACGTTCAAGGTGATGGTCGAAGACTCCGGGAGCAACTCGGAGACCAACGTAAAGGTCGAAGTCACAATCACCGCCGGGGGCGTGCAGTACAAAGACAGCCGCGCGATCACCAAAGCCGAACCAGGGGTGACCTCGACTGTGAGCATCCCGGTCGAAAAAGTGCCACTGGGCGCGGCGGCCAACGTAGTCGTCTACGTGCAACCCGTTCCGGGAGAGACCAACCTTGAAAACAACAAGGGCTCCTACCTAGCGGAATTCCATCAGTAGGCTCCGGCCCGCGCGATGCGAGCGAAGTGCCGTCGGCGGCATGCAGCTGTGGGGTCGCCTGCGCTCGCGCGATAGCTTGTCCCCATGATCGCCACCAGCCTGACCGACACCCAAGGAATCGTCGCCATCGTCGCTGGCGTGCTCGCCGTGGTCGCGCTGCTCGGATGCGCCGCGCTGGCGCTCAGCGTGCGCCGGCTGCGCGCCGCGCAGAAGGTCGTGCTCGGGGCACGCGAGCGCGACCTGGTCGCCCATGCCG
>JBEKYV010000090.1:0-10080 GCA_049510515.1 Solirubrobacteraceae bacterium
GGCGATCTCGGTGCGCTCTTGATCGTCAACGACCGGCCCCACGTTGCCCTCGGCGCGGGTGCCGACGGGTTCCACGTCGGCCAGGAGGATACGCCGGTCGCGCAGGTCCGCGAGCTGGTGGGCGAAAACATGCTGGTGGGCCTCTCGACACACACACGCGCCGAGATCGACCGCGTGCGAGAGCTCGTCGGAAACAGCGGCGCGGAGGTCGCGGACGTCGACTACATCGGGGTCGGCCCCGTGCACGCCACACCCACCAAGCCCGGCCGCCCGGCGACGGGGCCGAGCCTGGTGAAGCACGCGACGCTCGCCGCAACCCTTCCCTTCTTCGCGATCGGTGGTATCCATGCGGGAAATCTCGCAGTGGTCCTCGCCGCCGGGGCTCGGCGAGTGGCGGTGGTGCGGGCGATCGCCGAAGCCCCCGACCCCGAGCACGCCGCGCGCACGCTGCGCACGATCCTCGACGGGGCGCCCGCAACCGTTTGTCGTTCCCAGCCGGTGCGGTAGCTTCATCCGGCAGTCCGCGCCGCGGAGCGCCGACTCGGATCGGGCTCCATGGCGGGGAGAACCGATGGACGACAGGCGTGGCGTCGCCCCGCAGGCCGGGGTCGGTCGTCCGCGCAATAAATCTCACTCGCCGACGGGAACGCCGGCACTTTAATGAAGGAGTTGAATCGAAGTGACCTACAAAGCACGACTACTGCTACTCATCATCGCCACCGTGGTGTCGCTCGGGGCGATCGGCTCATCGGTCGCCGCCGCGTCGGAACCGGAAACGCCGGGATGGGACGTCGGCGCCGACCGACTCATAGAAGGCGCGGAAGAAAGCGCGTCAGTCTCCGGCAGCTTCTTATCGATCTTCGGCTCGATCCGGATCGGCGGTCGCCTCTTCTCGTTACGGATCAGATCGAGACCCGTCATCTCACGTCCGAAGATCCTTGGATCGTGCTGGAAATGTGACGGCAAATCGACGGAGACCGTCGTCTTCGAAAGCCCCGAAATCCTCACCCAGGAACCGGGGGAAACCAAGTTCACCGCCCAGACCGGATGCGAAACCACCGTGGAAACCAAAGCGCTGTCGGCGAAAATCTGGCTGGAAGGCTCGAAAGCCGAAAAAAGCTCCAAGGCCGACCTCGTGTGGGAAGCGCCCCTGGAAGGAGGCAGATCGAAGGTCGCAACCATCAAGGTCAAGAAAAAAGCCGGAAAACTCTGCAACGTACTGGAAAAAACGGCCGGCGGCGAATCCGGCACAGAAGTCGAAACGAAGTTAACGCTGGAAGGCAACTTCGCGGCAAAGATCGAAGGCTCTGCCAAAGAAGAAGAATTCAAAACGAACGAATTCAATTTCCCGACAAAGGCTGTCGCCCGCGTATGGCAACCGCCGGGCAACCAAAGCGGCGAAGAGACAGTCGGTTTGTCGCTCAACGGACAAACAGCGAGCATCGTGGGAGAACAGGTCGTTGAACTGACCTCCGGCAAAAAGTTCGGCGACATCGTCGAGAACAAATTCGACACTGAAACCGGGGGCACCGACTGGCGGGTCGACGGCGATGCCTTGACGGAAGCGCTTCCGGTGGAAGGGGTGGCGGGCACCGCAAAGCTGGAAAGCACGATCAAAGGCAAAAAAGTCACCGTAGAATGCACCAAAAACGCCTTTGCCAACGGATTCATCGGGGCGAGCGGCTCCTCGGAAGCAGAAGCCAAGTACGAAGGCTGCAGCCTCAAGGAAGGAGAAAAATCGCTCGCTGAATGCAAAGTCAGATCGCCGTTCACGTTCGTGGTAGTGGATGCACTGATCAAAGGCGAAAAAGAAGACGAAGACGAATTCAAACCCGCCAAAGAAGAACTCTTTGGCGAAATCAAGATCGAAGGTGGCAAAGAATGTGAAGCGGTGGATGGCACCTTCAAAATCAAGGGAACGCTCGTCGGCTCGCTATCGAGCTCGAGCAGCGAAAGCCGGGAACATGAAGTGAGCTTCAACAGCAAGAGCAAACTCACGTTCGGCGGAGAAAAAGCCACTCTGACCCAGACCTTAAAAATCACGATATAGGGCGGGCGCTTGAACCCGGGGTGGGGTCGCGTTATGCTACTTCGGCCCCACCCGCGGGGCGCCGGCCACGGCGCGTGGCCGATCGCGGTCACGAGCTTGCCCACCAGCAACAGCGAACAGCCGACCCGCAGCGGCCAGCGCGACAAGCAGGCACGCGCCATGCTGACCCCCCTCGCCGAGGGCGAGCGGCCCACGGCGCTGCTGGTCGCCGTCGCGATCGCCGCCCTGCTCGCGATCGCGGTCGCGGCGGGGGCCCTCACCATCCACGACCTGCGCCGCCACGGCGGCTCGGCGCCCGGCGGCATCTTCATCGCCCTCGTGCTCGCCGCGCTCGCGGTGGGGATGTACCGGCGGCGCTACTGGGCGGTGCTCGGCTTCGAGGCGCTGCTGGCCTTTCAGATCCTCGTGACCTCGCTGGCGCTGGTGATCGCCACCACGATCCTCGCCGCAGCGGCCTGCCTGCTCAGCATTGGGCTGGGGGGCTGGCTGTTTTGGAAGCTGGTGCGCGTGATGGGCCGCATGCAGGCCGGCGAACGTGTGCCACCCCCCGCCTAACTCTGAGGACCTCGTGATCGTCGCGGCCACGCCGCCACGGACCCGGGATGCGGAGCGCGGGAAGCACGGCGAGACGCCAAGCGCCGCTGCGATAGGCTCGCGTCAGTGGCCGACTCCTCCTACGACTGCATCGTGATCGGCGCCGGGCCGGGCGGATATGTCGCCGCGATCCGTGCTGCGCAACTCGGGAAGAAGACGGTGGTGATCGAGCAGGACAAGCTCGGAGGACGCTGCCTGAACTACGCCTGCATCCCCGCCAAGGCAGTGCTGCGCTCCGCCGACCTGCTCAGCGAGATCCGTGAGGCCGGCGAG
Source organism: Solirubrobacteraceae bacterium (assembly GCA_049510515.1). Taxonomy (GTDB): domain Bacteria; phylum Actinomycetota; class Thermoleophilia; order Solirubrobacterales; family Solirubrobacteraceae; genus Palsa-744. The sequence goes on from JBEKYV010000090.1 coordinate 2,918, forward strand.
TACGGCCTGCGCGTGGCGGGGGTCGAGGTCGACTACCCCGCGGTGCAGGAGCGACGCGAAAAGGTGGTGGGGACGCTCACCGGCGGCGTGGGCGGGCTGTTCAAGAAAAACGGGATCGACGTGATCGCGGGCGAGGCCAGCCTGCTTCCGACCTCCGGTGGGCAGCACAGCGCGAACGGCGGGCACGGCAAGGTGGGGGTGCGCGCCGGCCAGGAGGAGCTCGAGGCCACAACCGTGATTCTCGCCACTGGCTCCGTGGGGCGCTCGATCCCTGGCGTCGAGCTGGGGGGCCGGGTGATCGGCACCGAGCAGGCGTGGGCGCTGCCCGAGCTGCCCCGGCGCCTCGCGGTGGTGGGCGCCGGCGCGTCGGGAGCGGAGATCGCCTCCGGGTTTGCGCGCCTGGGCAGTGAGGTGCTGCTGTTCGAGATGCTCGACCGTGTGCTCCCCACCGAGGACGCCGACATCTCGCGCCTGGTGGAGCGCGGCCTCAAGCGTCAGGGCATCCAGATTCTTACCGCCACGCCGATCGAGGGGGTGCGCGCCGGCGAGGCAGGTGTGAGCTTCACCTACACGAGCGGGTCCGCGGGGAGCGGCTCTCCGGGCGGCAGCTCGGCAGGCGAAGGCTCGGGCGGCGGCTCGCCGGCGGGTGAGCCCACCCAGGTCGACTACCTCGTGATCGCCGCCGGTCGCGGGCCCGACGTGGACAGGCTCGGCCTAGCCGCGGCCGGCGTCGAGCTCGACGAGCGCGGCCTGGTGAAGGTGGATGGCGCGCTGCGCACCACGGCGCCGGGGGTCTACGCGATCGGCGATCTCGTGCCCGGGCCCGCACTCGCCCACAAGGCCTCCGACGAGGGCATCATCGCCGTGGAGGACTCCGCCGGCCTTCCCACCCATCCGCTCGCCTACATCGACATCCCGCGTGCCACCTTTTGCACGCCCAACGTCGGCTCGTTCGGGCTCACCGAGGAGCAGGCCCGCGAACAGGGCTACGACGTGGTCGTCGGCAAGGTGCCCTACGGCGCCGTGGGGGGCGGCATCGTCTACGGCGACCGCACCGGCCTGATCAAGCTGGTGGGCGACTCCAAGTACGGTGAGCTGCTCGGCGGCCACATCGTCGGCAGCCGCGCCACCGAGCTGATCCAGGAGCTCGTCAATGTGCGTGCGCTGGAGGGTGGCTTCCCCGAGGTGGGGCGCATCATCCACGGCCACCCCACCCTCTCGGAGGCTGTGATGGAGGCCGGGCGCGCCACCGACGGCTGGCTGATCCACGGCTGAGGTCGCCGCGGTGCAGGGCGTGGCTACGCTCTGCGGATCGACTCAGCTTTTTACTTCGATCTATCGAGCCCGCTCGCATACCTCGCCGCCGAGCGCATCCTGCATGTGATGCCAGGACCCGTGGAGTGGCGGCCCGTGCTCTCCGGCAAGCTGCCGAACAGGGAGCCGTTCGATGCGCCCGCGATCGAGCAGTGCGCACTCGAGCTCGGACTGCAACCACTGCGCTGGCCGGCCGACTTCCCGTTCGACAGCGAGCTGGCAATGCTGGTCGCCACCTACGCCAAGTCGATCGGCCGCGTGGTCCCCTTCGCCCAGGCCGCCTTCCGTCAGGCGTTCGCGGGGGGCCGCAGCCTTGCCGGGGCCGACAATGTGCTGATCGCCGCAGCCGCCTGCGAGATGCACCCGACGGCGGTGCTCAGCGCAGCCAAGCTGACATCGGTAGTCGAGCAGCTGAGCGCCACAACGACCGAGGCCGCCGAACGTGGCGTGAGCGGGGTGCCGGCGCTGCACATCAAGGGGCGTGTCTTCATCGGCAGCGGTGCTCTCGACGAGGCGCTTGCGGCATGAGAGCCAACCGCGCCTACCGGCTGATCGTCAGGCGTGGCGGGTGGATGCCGGCGATGCTTGCCGACCCCGCGCGGGTCGACCACATCGAGGTGGTTGAGATCGTCAGTGGCGAGGTGGTGCTGTTCTGGGATTGTCCCCCACAGGAGGCCGCGCGCCGCGCACGGGCGCTGCGCACCGATCTGGCACAGCTCCAGGACGAGGAGTTCCTCGCCCACTGGAGTACCGTGGAGCATTGATGAGCACCCGGGCCGACCAACGCGACCGTTGGACGAGGAGCTCACCACGCTGGGCTACCGTGGAGCACGGATGAATCCCCTGGCCTGGAGCACCGGTGAGTGACCCCTTGCCAGACCCAGCCACGGCGCGCGAGTGGCTGGCGACGATGACGCTGATCCGTCGCTTCGAGGAGCGCGCGGGCGAGATGTATGCGCGCGCCAAAGTGGGCGGCTTTCTGCACCTGTCGATCGGTGAGGAGGCCACGATCGTCGGTGCCGCGCGGGCGCTGCGCGCGAGCGACTATCTGATCTCGACCTATCGATCGCACGGCCATGCGATCGTTCGCGGAACGCCACCGCGGAACGTGATGGCGGAGCTGTTCGGTCGCGTCGACGGCTGCTCCGGCGGACGGGGAGGTTCGATGCACATGTTCGACCTCGAGCGCCGCTTCATGGGCGGCTACGGGATCGTCGGCGGCAATCTGCCGATCGCGGCGGGCATCGCGCTGGCGAGCGACTACCGGAGCGAGGACGATGTCACGCTCTGCACCTTCGGCGACGGCGCCTCCAACCAGGGTACCTTCGGCGAGACGCTCAACCTCGCCGCGCTGTGGCGCCTGCCGGTGGTGTTCATGGTCACCAACAACCAGTTCGGGATGGGCACCGCTTTGGGTCGCCACTCCGCTGTCACCGACCTGCAGCGCAAGGGCGAGAGCCTGGGCGTGCCCGGGATGCGCTGCGACGGGATGGACGTGCTCGACACCCACGCGGTGATCGCCGAGGCGCTGCGCCAGGTGCGCGAAGAGCGCCGGCCGGTGCTCGTCGAGGCCATCACCTACCGCTTCCGCGGCCACTCGATGGCCGATCCCGAGGAGTACCGCTCCAAGGAGGAGGTCGCCGGCTGGCGCGAACGCGACCCGATCCCCACATTCGGCGATCTCCTGGAGCGCGAGGGGATCCTCGACGTGGATGCGCGCGCCGAGATCGACACACAGGCGCTGGCCGTGGTGGACGAGGCCGTCGCTTTCGCCGAGAGCTCGCCGTTCCCTTCGCCGGAGTCGCTGTACGACGATGTGTATGTGCTCGGCGATCAGGTGCACGGCTGGTATTCGGTGCGGACCTCTCAGCCGCAGGACGGCGCCGGCGCGCAGCAGGTGGCTGAGCGGGCCAGCACGGGGGAGATCCCGCAGCAGATCACGAGCGCCCTGCAGGCGGGCGAGGACGCCGGCTGATGGCCGAGCTGCGTTACCGCGAGGCGTTGAATGCCGCGCTGCGCGAGGAGCTCGCCCGCGACGAGCGCGTGATCCTGATGGGCGAGGACATCGGCGTGTTCGGCGGCGCCTTCAAGGTCACCGCCGGCCTGTTGGCGGAGTTTGGCGAGCGGCGCGTGCGCGACACGCCGATCTCCGAGAACACGATCGTCGGTATGGGAGTGGGCGCCGCGATGGTGGGGCTGCGCCCGGTGGTGGAGCTGATGACGATCAACTTCGCGCTTTTGGCCTTCGACCAGATCGTCAACCACGCCGCCCACATCCACTACATGTTCGGCGGGCAGGCCCGTGTGCCGCTGGTGGTACGGATGCCCCAGGGTGCAGGCCACCAGCTGGGCCCCACCCACTCCCATTGCCTGGAGGCCTTCTTCATGCACGTGCCCGGGTTGCTGGTCGCCGTTCCCTCCACTCCGGCCGACGCCAAGGGCCTGCTGAAGGCCGCGATCCGCGACGAGAACCCTGTGGTGTTCATCGAGCACGAGTCCCTCTATGGCCAGCGTGGGGAGGTGCCCGACGACCCCGACCACGTGCAGGTCTTCGGTCGGGCGGCTGTGCGTCGCGAGGGCGCCGACGTGACGATCGTCGGCATCTCGCGGATGGCGATCACGGCAGAGCGCGCCGCGCAGACGCTCGCAGAGGAGCACGGCGTGCAGGCCGAGGTGATCGACCCCCGCACCCTGCGCCCACTCGACCTCGACACGGTGCTGCGCTCGGTCGCCAAGACCAATCGCTGCGTGGTCGTCGAGGAGGGCTGGCCCCACGGCGGCGTGGGCGCCAACCTCGCGGCGTTGATCGCCGAGCAGGCCTTCGACGACCTCGACGCCCCCGTGCGGCGCGTCACCGGGGCGGATGTGCCGATGCCCTACTCCAAGCCGCTGGAGGAGATCGCCTTCCCGCATGAGCCGCAGGTCGTGCACGCCGCGCTCGAGGTCCTCGGTCAGGTGCCAGCCGGAGCGCGGCGATGAGCGAGATCGTGATGCCCCGCCTCTCCGACACGATGGAGGAGGGCACCATCCTGCGCTGGCTCAAGCGCGAGGGCGAGCATGTCAGCCGCGGCGAGGAGCTCGTCGAGATCGAGACCGATAAGGCCGCGATGGTTTACGAGTCCGACCAGGAGGGCGCTCTGCGGATCGTCGCCCAGGAAGGCGACACGCTCGCCGTCGGCGCCACGATCGCGCATGTCGGCGACGCAGCAGAGGCTTCCGTGCCGGCGTCAGATGCCCTTGCACATGAGGACGAGGGCCGCGTAAAGGCATCACCGCTCGCGAGAAGGATCGCCAAGCAGAGCGGCGTCGATCTGCACGCGCTTGCGGGCAGCGGTCCCGGGGGGCGGATCGTCAAGGCCGACGTCGAGGCCGCCGAGCGATCGCCGGCGAGCACACCCGCGAGCGAGGAGCCCTCCGCGCCCGCCTCGCTCCTCGAGCGCGTGGCGAGCGCCAAGGGCGACACCATCGTCGTGGAGCTGACGCGCACCCAGCAGACGATCGCGCGGCGGATGGCCGAGTCGAAGGCGACGATCCCCGACTTCGCGCTGCAGGCGGAGATCGACATGGAGCAGTGCGTGGCACTGCGCTCCGAGCTCAAGCGCCTCTCTCCGGAGGAGGCACCCACGTACAACGACATGGTCGTCAAGGCCTGCGCGCTGGCGCTGCACGAGCACCCCCGCGCCAACGGCAGCTACCGCGACGGCAAACTGCAGCTGCACTCTCGCGTGAACGTCGGGGTTGCGGTGGCCGCCGACTCCGACGATCCGATGGGTGGCGCGCTCGTGGTTCCCACCGTCTTCGACGCCGCGCTGAAGTCGCTCGGTGAGATCGCCCGCGAGACCCGCGCCCTCGCCGAGCGCGTGCGCGCCGGCACGATCACGCCGCCGGAGCTGGGCGGCGGGACATTCACGGTCTCCAACCTCGGGATGTACGGGATTCGCAGCTTCAGCGCGATCGTCAACCCGCCACAGGCGGCGATCCTCTCGGTCGGCTCGCTTGCTCTCCGCGCCGTGGTGCTGGGCGGCGGCGCGGGTGGCGGTGACGAGATCGTCGCCCGCCACACGATGGCCGTCACGCTCGTCTGCGACCACCGCATCCTCTACGGCGCCGACGCCGCTCGCTTCCTCGCCCGCATCAAAGCGCTGCTGGAGGAGCCGGCCTCGCTGGCGTTGTGATCTTGCGTCGCTAGTCTGGATGGAGATGACCGGCGCCGGCCGATACGCGTCCGAGCTATGGGTGTGCCACCTCGGCACAATCCGCTATCGCGGGGCGCTGGCCATACAGGAAGCGATCGCAGCGCGCCGCCAGGCCGGAGAGCTGCCCGACACGCTGCTGCTGCTGGAGCACCCCCCCGTGTACACCCGCGGACGGCGCTCGCTCGCCAATGAGCTGACGCTGGGCGAGGACTTCTACCGAGCCCGCGGCATCGAGGTCGTGCCCACCGACCGCGGCGGGCGCGTCACCTACCACGGCCCCGGGCAGCTGGTCGGCTATCCGATCATGGGCGTGACGGACGTCGTCGCCCACCTGCGCACAACGGAGGACGCGATCGTCGCCGCGCTCGGCGAGGAAGGCATCACCGCTCGCTCGCGCCCGCAGGACGGCCCCGACTACACCGGCGTGTGGGTGGAGGATCGCAAGATCGCCTCACTCGGGGTGCACGTCTCGCGGGGGGTCTCCACGCACGGGTTTGCGGTCAACGTGGACAACGATTTGGAGCCTTTCACCTGGGTGGTCGCCTGCGGGCTGTCCGGCGTGGAGATGACCTCGATCGCCGCCGAGGAGGGCGGTGGCCCCTCAACCGGGCGCTTTCGCGAGCGCATGGCGGCGAGCTTCTGCCAGGTGCACGACCGCTCCCGGCGACAGGTCTCTGCCCAGGAGCTCGGCATCGATGCGGCATACACCGGGGAGCTGGCAGCGGCATGAGCGCCACCCGCTCACGCGCCAACCCCGGTGGGATGGACGTGCTCGAGGTGCTCGGCCCCGAGGTACGCCCGCTGCGCGAGCGCAAGCCTGCGTGGCTGAAGGTGGCGGCACCTGGCGGCGAGCGCTATCGCGCCCTCACGCAGCTGATCCGCGAGGAGGGCCTGCACACCGTCTGCCAGGAGGCGGCCTGCCCCAACGTGGGCGAGTGCTGGGAGCGCGGCACAGCGACCTTCATGATCCTCGGCGACACCTGCACGAGGCGCTGCGGGTTCTGCAACGTGAAGACCGGGCGCCCTACCTGGAACGATCCGCTGGAGCCCGCGCGGGTGGCTCGCTCGATCGCGCGCATGGGGCTGCGCCATGCCGTTGTCACCTCGGTGGACCGCGACGACCTCCCCGACAAGGGGGCCTCCGCGTTCGTCGGGGTCATCCGCCAGGTGCGCCGCCAGGCGCCCGGCTGCCTGATCGAGGTGCTCACGCCCGACTTCCAGGGTCAGGAGATGCCGCTGGCGAAGGTGATCGCCGAGCGGCCCGACGTGTTCAACCACAACGTCGAGGTCGTTCCCCGCCTCTATCCGCTGGCGCGGCGCGGCTCCTCATTCGCGCGTTCCTGCCGCGTGCTCTCGCTCGCCAAGCAGCTGGGTGGGTCCGCGGTCACAACCAAGTCGGGGCTGATGGTCGGCCTCGGTGAGACCCACGAGGAGCTCGTGGAGGCCTTTGCGGCGCTGCGCGAGCAGGGCGTGCAGGTGCTCACCGTCGGGCAGTATCTACGGCCCTCCGAGCGCCACCTCCCGGTCGTGCGCTACTGGCACCCCGACGAGTTCGCCGCCCTGGAGCGCGCCGCATATGAGCTCGGCTTCGAGCACGTCGCCGCCGGGCCGCTCGTGCGCTCCTCCTACCACGCCGACCAGCACGTGCCGCAG
>JBEKYV010000091.1:0-16034 GCA_049510515.1 Solirubrobacteraceae bacterium
TCGGCCTTGCCCTCGAGGAAATCAAGGAACAGCGGGCTGTGGTTCAGACGCCACCGCTTGCGTCGCCCTTCGCTGAATGCCTCCTTGAACAGCTTTCGCGTCTCGGTGACCCCGAGGAAGTGTTCCTGGTCGGGCGCTTTCTCGTAGGCGTAGGCGGGCGAGATCATCATCTCATCGACTTCGAGGTCGTCATTGAGGAAGTCGAGCACCTCGCGTACCGTCTTCGGGGAGTCCTGGGTGAAGAAGGTCGTGTTGGTGGTTACTTTGAAGCCGGCCGCCTTGGCTGCCTTGATCGCGGCCACAGCCTTGTCGAAGACCCCCTCGCGCTCGACGGAGGCATCGTGGCGCTCCCGCAGGCCATCCATGTGCACGGCCCAGGAGAAGTACGGGCTGGGCTTGAAGTTCTCGAGCTTCTTCTCGAGCAGCAGGGCGTTGGTGCAGAGGTAGACGAACTTCTTTTTCTTGACCAGCTCCGATGCGATCACGTGGATCTCGGGGTGGATCAGAGGCTCGCCTCCCGCAATCGAGACCATCGGCGCGCCGGCCTCGTCGATCGCGTCAATCGCCTGCCCGACGGGCATACGCCGGCGCAACTCGTGCTCGGGATGCTGGATCTTGCCGCAGCCGGAACAGGCGAGGTTGCACTGGAAGAGGGGCTCGAGCTCGACGATCAGCGGGAACTTCTCGCGTTTGGCGAGGCGCTGACGCATCAGGTACCACCCCATGCGCGTGCTCTGTCTCATCCGCGCGGCCATCTGGACCTACCTTAGACCCTCGGGCGTCCACTCATGCAAAGCTCCCGCCGCGCGGCGCAGCACCGCCATCGCGCGTGCCACCCCCGCGACCGTGTGTAGCGGATTGGTCAGCTCCCGGGCGGGCGTGTCGGTGATCACGCGCACGACCGCGAATGGGCGCTCGCCGGCCCCGGGGGCCAGCCACGCCGACTCCATGTCCACCGCGATCGCCCCTGCCTCGCGCAGCTGCACGCGCGTGTCGCCCATCGCCAGGCGCGCCACCGAGGCGACCGTCCCGCGGCGCACGTGCAGGCCACGGCGCTCGAGCGCGCCCGTCAGCTCACCTGCCCCGGCGCAGGCGACCGGCCCCATCCCGTCGGGCCCCTGGACGGCATCGGCGACCACCACGTCGCCCACGTCGCTGTGCTCGTCGAGCGCGCCGCCGAAGCCCATCACCAAAAGCGCCTCCCCCGGGCGGTCGAGCAACACCGGGGCCATCGCCTGCGCGCGGCGCGGGCCCATCCCCGTGCGGTGCACCTGCGCGCGGGGCCGGCGGGAACCGGTCGGGTGGGAGCGTATCCCCACGGAGATCGCCCACGCCTCCAGGCGCAGCGGCGCGGCGATCAGCAGATCGCTCACCGGCCTTCTCCCCGCGTCGCCGCCGCCTCGCCTTCCCCGGTGCCGGCTGTCGACCCAATGCCCGCAGGCACCGACGCCGTCACCAGGCCGACGCCTTCCAGCGCGCACCGTGCCGCCGCGTGGCCGCTCAGTACCGCGCTCTCCAGCGTGGCCGGCCAGCCGGTGTCAGTCCACGCACCCGCCAGCGCCAATCCCGGGACCGCGGTGCGTGGCCCGGGGCGCAGCGCGCCGGCGCCCGGCTCGGTGCGCAGCGTGGCGGCGTGCTCACGGGTTGCGAGGAAGCGCTCCACCCGCGCCGTACGAGCGCGCGGAAAGAGCTCCTCAAGAGCCGGCAGGTAGCGCGCGCGCAGTTCCTCGACGCTCATCCCCATCTCCTCGTCGGCTCCCGACAGCGAGACGGCCAGGTACTGCACCCCCGCGTCCACACCGCCGGCGTCGCTGCGGTCGAAGACGTACTGCACCGGTGACTCCACCCCGCCCGCGAATGGAAACTCGCACACACTGCGGTCGTATACCACGTGCAGGTTGACGATCGGGGTGTCGCGCAGCTTCAGCGCACGGGTCGCACTCGCTGCGTCGAGCGGCTCGATCAACGCCGCGGCGCGCGTGCGCGGCAAGGCGACGATCACCGCATCGGCCCTCACGCTGGGCTGGGCGCCCTCGACCTCGAACTTGCCGTCGTTGGCTGAAACGGAGGCCGATGGCGCGTGTCCCCCATTACCAGCCACCACCCGCTCCGCGCGCCACCCCAGCCTCACATCTACCCCCGCCGCGCGCAGCGCACGTGCCGCCGGCTCCCCCACAATCTCGCTCTGCGGGCGGCGGTGAAAGCCGATGTCCCCCGCGTCGGCACGTTCGAGCAGGCCGCGCTTGAAGACGAAGGCCGCGAGTGCCAGCGACGCCTGGTCGGCGGGCAGGTTGAGTGCGGGCAGCGCGATCAGATCCCACAGCGCCGCCGTCGCATGCGGGCTCTGGCCGTGAGCGGCAAGCCACGCGCCGAGGGTCTGCCGGTCGAGCTCCGGGTCGCCCAGGTCGAGGCGACCGAGCGCGAGTGCCGCGCGCACCGCGCCGAGGCGCTCGCGCGGGGAAAGGGGGCGATAGCGCAACAGCGTGCCCGCCAGGTGCAGCGGCGCCGGCAACCCGGAGCGGCGCAGCACGCTCACCTCGCCGCCGGGGCGCACCAGTGGGATCTCCAGACGCCGCTGCAACTCCACCCCGCTCTCGCTGCCCAGCCGCGCGAGCAAGGCACGGTAGGCGTGAAAGCAGCGCAGGAACACGTGCTGGCCATTGTCGATCCGCAGACCGTCGCGCTCGAAGGAGTACACCGCCCCACCCAGCCGCGGGCGCACCTCCAGCAGCGTCACCCGCGCGCCGGCATCGGCGCAGTCGAGCGCCGCGGCGATCCCCGCCAGCCCTCCGCCAATCACTACGACAAGACTCGATCTCATTTGGTTAGGGCCCAAAAATGAATGTTTGATCCAACCATCGCCGCGCTGCACCGTGTTCTTTTCGTGCCCCAACCACGCCGCACCATGTTCTTTTCATGCCCCAACCACGCCGCACCATGTTTTTTCATGCCCCAACCAAACAGAAGCGCTCAAGAAGTGTCTTCCTCCTGAATGCGTTCAGCCGGGTGGCGCTCCGGTATCCCCTTGCCGAGCAACGCCCGCCCCGCGACCCACGCCTTCTCACGTTTGGTAAGCCGCGCGCGGCGCGCGAGCGCGCGGTCGGGGCGCTCCTCGATGTGGCCCAGCAGACGCCAATAGATGCCCGCCATCGCCAGCACGCACGCGGCGCTGCGCCGGTCGAGCAGCGCCACCAGCTCCATGCCGCGATGAAACCAATCGCGCGAGCGCAGGCAGTAGAAGCGCATCAGCGCGTACAGCTGACCGACGTCGCCACCTTCGAAGCCCGCCACCATCGCCGGCTCGGCCATGCTCGCCTCGCGCGTGAGCGCCTGCAGCGCCGGCGCGTCGAGCGGCCCGTCGTCGTGCAGGTGGTAGCGCACCAAGTCGCGCGCCGCCAGGTACACACGCCCCCGCTCGGCGTCCTCGCGCAGGTCGCGCGCGATGTTGGCGAGCTGCAACGCCACGCCCAAGTCGTCGGCCATCTCGCTCGCCGACCGCTCGCCTTGATCGGCAGCCGAGCTGCCCTGGACGGACGGGCGGGTCTGTGCCCCCCAGCCCGCCCGTCCACCGGCCCGCGTGCCGAAGATCGCCAGGCACAGCCGCCCGATCGAGCCGGCCACGCGCCGGCAGTAGAGTTCGAGCTCGTTGAAGTCGGCGTAGGAGGTGCCGCGCACGTCCATTCGCACCCCCTCGATCAGGTCTTCGAGAGCATCGGTAGGCAGATCGAAGCGGGTGCTGGCATCCGCGAGGGCCGCCATCACCGGGTCGGGGTCGTGCGAGTCCAGACGTCCCAGCCCCTGCGCGGCCGCCTCCAGCCGGATCAGCTTCTCCTCCGGCGCCAGCGTCCCGTCGGCGATGTCGTCCACGCGCCGTGCGAACGCGTACACCGCGCACATCGCCCTGCGCTTGGGGGCGGGGAGCAGGCGGATGCCGTAGTAGAAGTTGCCCGCCGCAGCACGGGTCAGCGACTCGCACTGCCGGTAGGCCTGCTGGGTGTGGGCCGAGGCTGAGCTCACCGGCGTCGCCCCGCCGAAGCCGGGGACGCTCGCCTCCGACCGATTCGGGGGACACTCACTGCGCTCGCATCCCCGTTGCGGCCAGCGTCCTCACCAGCGCCGCCGCGCGCCGCGCATGGCCCGCACGTGGTGGGCCAGCGAGCACGTCGTAGCCGGCGCGCTCGATCGCCCCGAGCGCCGCGTCGGCACCGCTCACGAAGGCGGCCACCGCCAGCCGCTCACGCCCACGCAGCGTTCCGACCAGCGACGCCCCCTCCCCCAGCAGCTCGCGCGTGCGGGCCACCTCGAAGGCGATCAGCCCCTTCACCCGCCACGCCGCAACCGGCTGGTCGAGGTCGCGCTCAGTACAACCGAAGCGCACCAGGTCCTCCGCTGGTAGGTAGATCCGCCCGGCGCGCAGATCCTCGGCGACGTCCTGCCAGTGCTCGACCAGCTGCAGCGCCGTGCAGATCCGATCCGACAACGCCACCCGCTCGGGAGTCGCACTGCCGAACACGCCCAGCACGAGCTCGCCCACGGGGTCGGCCGAGAGGTGGCAGTAGCCCAGCAGCTGCTCCCAGGTGTCGTAGCGCGCCACGCGCTGATCGAGGCGGTTGGCCTCGATCAGGCGCAAGAAGGGCTCGCGCGGCAGCGCGCATACACGCACCGTGCCCTGCAGGCGCACCAGCAGCGGATGGCGCGCCTCACCGGCGTACACGCACTCCAGTTCCCCCTCCAACCAGTCGAGCGCAGCCAGCTTATCTGGAGACCCACCCACCCCATCCCCGCCGGCCCCAGTTGCCCCGGCGTCGCCCAGTTCGTCCACGAGCCGCGCGAAGCCGTACAACGCAAGCAGGTGCTCCCTGACGCGGCGCGGCAGCATGCGGCTGGCGACGGGGAAGTTCTCGCTGCCCGCACGCACCATCACCGACGCGGGCGTGGGCAGGTCCACCTTCGCCTGGCCCATCGCCGCGGCGCTCACCCCGAGCCCTCAGCCCCCGCGCAGCGGCCGAGGGCCATGATCGGGAAGGTGAGGCGGTAGAGGTGGTAGTTGATGTAGTAGTCCGACGGGAACCCGGTGCCGGTGTACTGCGGCTCATCCCACGTCCCGTCGGGGCGCTGCGTGGAGAGCAGCCACGCCACCCCGCGCTCCATCTCCTGCGAGCGCTCCAGCTGCTCGCCGGCCGCGTGCAGCGCCAGCAGCGCCCACGCCGTCTGCGAGGCGGTCGAGTCGCCGCGGCCGATCCAGGCGGGGTCGTCGTAGGAGCGCGGATCCTCCCCCCAGCCGCCGTCCCCGTTCTGGTGGGCCTTCAGCCATGCCACCGCGCGGCGGATCGGCTGCTCCTCCGGGCCCACGCCCATCGCCGCGAGCGCCGGCAGCGCCGCGCCGGTGCCGTAGATGTGGTTGATTCCCCAGCGCCCAAACCACGACCCGTCGTCCTCCTGCTGCCCCAGCAGCCAGGTCAGCCCCGCGCGGGCCTGTTCGCTGTCGGCGCGCCCGAGCGCAGCGAGCATCTCCAGCGCGTGCGCGGTCACGTCGGCGCTCGGCTCGTCGATCACCTCGCCGAAGTCAAGGAACGGGAGCGCCCTCACCAGCGTCCGTGTGTTGTCGGCATCGAACGCCCCCCAGCCTCCCCCCTCGCTCTGCATCCCCTCCACCCACGCGACGGCCCGATCGATCGCGTCCTGCGCACACTCGCGCACGCCCTGCGCGCCCTCCGCCGGGGGGACTTCGCCGCTGCGGCGGCGGTGGCGGTGGGCACGGCGGATCTGCTCTGGCTCCAGCTCGATCGTGCGCAGCAGCGCCAGCGCGACCTCCGCGGTGTCGTCGACGTCGGGATAGTTGTCGTTCTCGAACTCAAACGCCCACCCTCCCGGCTGAAGCTCCGGCCGCGCCGCCTCCCAATCGCCGCGCACCCGCACCTCCTCCGCCAGCAGCCACTGTGCCGCACGCGCCAGCGCGGGGTGCTCGCGTGGCGCGCCGGCGTCGCTGAGCGCAACCATCGCCAGCGCCGTGTCCCATACCGGCGACTGGCAGGCTTCCAGGCGCCGGCTCGGCGGGCCCGAGGTGGAGCGCCATCAGCGAGTACACCCACGGCGGCTGGATGCCGCCCCACGAGCCGTCGGCCTCCTGGCGGCGCACGATCCACGCCTCTGCGCGCGCGATCGCCTGACGGCGAAGCGGTGGCAGCGGATGGCGCTCATACAGCCGCAGCGCGCTGTCCAGATGCCCCAGCCACGCGCCCGCCCGGGCCCTGGCCGCAGCAGTGGAGGGGGAGGAGAGGAACGAGAGGCGACCACCGCCGCCGGTGGCAGGACGGGGAGGACGTGTGCCGGCGCGGGGTTCGGGCCCCGATCCGCTCGGAGTCCACGGCTGCGCGCCGTGCAGGTCGCGCAGGTCGAACGGCAGGTGCTTTTTGGGGCGCCGCGCCATCACCAGCGAGAGCGCCACGATCGTTTGGCGCGCCCAGCAGCCAAAGTCGTAGATGTTCAGCGGCGCCCTCCGCGGCAGCATCACGATCTCCGGCGCCAGCGCGGGGATTCGCTCCCACGGCCACAGCCCAAACAGCGCCAGCCACACGTGCGTGAACACCCGCGCCGCCTCCACCCCGCCCTGCTCGCGCACCCACGCCGCCGCCCTGACCATGTGCTCCGCCTCTGCCGGGTCGCCCGCTAGGCGCAGCGCCCAGTAAGCCTCGACGGTGCTCGAGAGGTCGCCGGGCCCGCCGTGAAAGTTGGTCCACGTCCCATCCGCGCGCTGCTGGGAGCGGATCCACACGGCAGAGCGTTCGGTCTCAGCCGCAGTGCGGATCCCGAGGAACTCGCGCAGCAGCATGTCCTCGGCGTCCATTGTCACGTTGGTCTGCAGCTCACCCCGCCACCAACCCGCCTCGTCCTGCAGGGCGAGCAGGTGCTCACAGGCGCGCTCCAGCGCGATTCGTGCCTCGCTGCGGGTCGTGGCGGTCGAGGTCGGCATGGTCCAGCCAGCTAATCCTTTCGTATCCAACGACTGCGCGGGCGGTGATATCACGTTCTGGGTTCCGTCGGCGCGATCAGCGCGTCATGCGCCCCCCGCGCTCGCGCAGCGAAGGGAGCGAATCCGCCTCTCATCGCACCAGCACCTCGGGGTGGCCTTCGGCGATCACATGTTCGTGAAGTTGCGCGTCCGCGACTGTGCGCGGTGTTGGAGAGCTGAATCGGTAGAGGATCATGCCGTGCACGTTCTCGCGCTGCACCAGGTGAAAACCGGGGGCAGGCGGCTGGCCGGCACCGGGGCGCAGCGGCGCGTAGCCGGTCTCATCGATTTCGCTCACCCTGACGGTCGCCCCCTGTCGCACGTTGCGCAGCGGCGGCAGGTAGTACTCCAGCGGCGCCGCACCCAACTCCACCGTGGTGATCGCGCGCGCGCCAGTGGGGTGTTCGCTGCCGATCACCCACGCCAGCCCGCGCCAGTCGCCACGTTGCAGGCGCGGGCTGAGATCCACGTCGATCGACAGGGCTGCAAACGTCACTGCGATCATGCCCACCAGCGCCAGCCCCACGCGGCCGGTGCGCCGTGCCACTGCGATCACCGCGATCCCCGCCGTCAGCGGGATCATCGCCGCAACCACGTTGCGCGGCGCCAGGTAGTCGGCGCCGGCGAACGCCATCGCCACCGGGATCAGCACCCCGCACGCCGCCACCCCCAGCGCCAGCAGCGCGGATTCGCTCTCGCGCGGGGACAGCATCCGCCACAGGCCGTAGCCGACGGCGGCGAAGATCTCCAGCGCCACCAGCAGCTCCAGGCCGTGGCCCAGCGGCGCGCCGGAGTAGCCCGTCAGGTAGTACTGGGGGATCGTTTCCAAGCGGCTGGCGAGCGCCCACGCCCCGATCCACTGCGTGCCGTGCCCGCCCTGCGCGAGCGCCAGCGGCACGAGCGCCGCGCCGACCAGGGCGATCGCCGCGACCGCCCAAAATGCCCCGATCGGCGGCGGCGAGCGACGCGTGGCGGCAGCCTGCCCGCTAGGCTCCAGCACGCGCCGCGGGCGCAGCAGCCACAGGCACATCGGCGCCAAAAGGAACACCGCGAAGTAGTGCGTCGCCAGCGCCGCCGCGCCGCTCACCGCGAACGCCGTCAGCCTGCTTGGCGTGGGCTCGGCGTCGGCGCGCAGCCAGCACCACATCGCGAGCGCCGCCATGAACACGAACAGGCCGTAGACACGTGCCTCCTGGGAGTACCACACCAACAGCGGGTTGGTCGCGACCAGTGCCGCGGTGGCGATCGCCGCGCGACGCCCGGCCAACTGCTGCCCGATCCCCCATGCCACCGGCACCGTGGCGATCCCCGCCAGCGCCGAGGGCAGACGCAGGGCGAGCATGCCCGTGCCGAAGATCCGCGACCAGCCCCACACCAGCACGTACCACAGCGGCGGGGTGTTTTCGCGGTGCTCCACCGAGCGCAGCGTCGCGAGCAGGGACGGGTGCAGCGTGTGCACCGGCACGTATGCCTCGTCG
Source organism: Solirubrobacteraceae bacterium (assembly GCA_049510515.1). Taxonomy (GTDB): domain Bacteria; phylum Actinomycetota; class Thermoleophilia; order Solirubrobacterales; family Solirubrobacteraceae; genus Palsa-744. The sequence continues at coordinate 8,491 of JBEKYV010000091.1, forward strand.
TACCAGAAGCTCTGCAGGTCTAGCGTGCTCAGGCGCAACGCTGCGGCCAGCACGACCAATGCGGCCAGCGGCCACCACCGCCTAACCATTCGTCAACGGTTCGTCCGGCGCTCCCGGCGGAGTCGGCAGCCCGCACAATTCTTCGCTCACCGCCGTCCCGAAGCAGGCATACCGATTTTCGCGCTTGTCCGGGAAGTAGGGGGGCAGGTAGAAGCCGCCCTTGGCCGCGCGCATCCCATGCACGGTGGGGCCGGTGATGATCAGGCACGCCTGCGGCTGCGTCCCCGGGGGGCCCGACCCCGTGTTGCCGCACAGCACGTCGCGCGTGGTGCGATGCGTGAGGTCTTGTTCGACCGAGATGTTCTTGAGGTCGTTGCCGGTGATCGTCCGCCACGTGAGCAGGTCGGCGGTGATCCGTTGGTTGACGTGCACCTGCCTTACCACGTCATTGACCACCGCCACCGCCAGCACCAAAAACGCCAGCACCAGCAGCGTGCTCTCCACGCGGCGCAGATCGCCCTTGCCGCGGCGCTCCTGCGTGCGCGGGCGCAGGCGCTCGGGCAGGCGCTCCCCGCGTCCGCCCGGCCCAGCGGTGCTCCGCGCTCCACTCACCGCGCGCGCTCCCAGCGTCCGCCCGGCCCGATCCGTGCGCTCGCCCCGCTCATTGCGACGCCGGCGAGAGCAGCGGGGCGATTTGGTGGACGATGAACAGGCCCTGCACCGCAAACACGGCGATCAACAACCGCCGGTCGCGCGCGACCACCGCCAGCGGCAGCGCCCACAGCGTGTACCACGCAAGCAGCCACGTGCTGGTTACAGCGATCGCCAGCAGCGTCCAACCAGATGCCGACACCCAGTCGTATCCCCGCCAGGTGCGCCACAGCAGGTGCACCACGATCGCGACCAGCGCCACCTTCAGCAGCGTGTGATCGGCCGGGAACACCCCCGGCTTGCCCAACAGGTGCGCGAGCTCGTTGGGGAAGCTGTCGGTCGACACCAGCGCCGCGTCGCGGTTGAGCGCCGAGATCACGTTGAGGCCGTGCAGGCCAAACACCGGGTAGGAAATGACCGCAATCGCCACCAGTCCCGCCACCGCGCCCCACAGTGCCGACAGCCGTCGCCGCGAGAGCAGTATGAACGGCAGCAGCACCGCTCCCGTCGCCTTCACCAGCCCGGCGGCGACCACGGAGGCGCCCGCCGGGGCTTCGCGCTCGGAGAACACCAACGCGACGGCCGCCATCATGAAGAAGGTCATGATCACGTCGTTGTGGGCGCCCCCCAGCCCGTACAGCACCCACAGCGGGTTGGCGCCGACGGCAACCAGCACCACCGCCGGGTCGTAGCCGCGCGCCCGCGCACAGCGCCACGTCAGCGCCAACGTGCCCGCGCACGCGGCGAGCGCCTCCACCTTCGCCCCCCACACCGCCCCCTTCAGGCCGAGCACGGCCAGCGGGTAGGAGAGCAGCGTGTACAGCGGGCCGTAGGCGGTAGCGACTTTCAGCCAGTCCTCGCCCACATATTTGAAGATCGGGTCGTGTTCGATCCTGATCGGGCCGTGCAGGTAGGGGTCGAGCCCGTGCAGCACACCCATGCGCGCGTAGGCGATGTAGCTGAACACGTCGGTCGAGAAGAGGACGGGGCCGGCGCACATGATCACCGTCAGCGTCCCCACCAGGACGATCGACCAGCGGGCGGCGCGGGGGTGGGGGGAGATGCGACGCGCCAGCACCAGCAGCGCGGCGTAGGCGCCGGTGAAGCACAGCAGCGCGATCAGGAACACGCGGAAGCCGAGGCGCTCGCCGATCCCCCACTGCAGCCACCCCGTGATTCCCGGCGCGCCCGGGGTCAGCGGCGAATGGCCGACCGCCGCGTCGAGCACCACCTCGAGCGTGGCCGCCAGCAGCACCAGCACGCACAGCCCCGCCAGCGCCAGCGTGGCGCGGCCGGGGGTAGCGCGGCCAGCGCCTGCATGATTGTCGGTCGCGGCCACCTCATTCCCTCCGGCGAGTGAATGTGGCAGCACCGAGGATGAACTGGACAAGGGCTTCTCGGCCGATCTCGGTCGGGGCGAGGTGTGGGGTCTAGCCCTCGGCGCCCTCGAAGCGCAGGATCCCCTGTGCCCCCGTCACCTCGAACACCCGTTGCACCGCCTGCGTGCCCGGGCGCAGCACCAGCTCGTAGCCGAGCTCCTTGGCGCGCGCGTCGGCCTGCAGCAGCAAACGCAGCCCGGTGGAGTCGATGAACTGCAGGCGGCTGAGGTCGATCACCAGGCGCGTGGGCTCATCCCGCTCGACCGCCACCAGGCTGGCCTCCATCTCAGGCGCGCCCGCGAGGTCGAGCTCGCCCTCCAGCGTGAGGCTGACGGTGCCGTCGTCCACCACGCGCGAGATCCGCAGGCGCCCCGGGCCGGGCATCGATGCGCTCATCGTCTCGCCCCCAACCACACACTGCTCATAGTGCCGTCCAGACGGTCTTGGTCTCCAGATAGGCGTCGAGGCCGTCGTGGCCGTGCTCGCGGCCGATGCCCGACGCCTTGTAGCCGCCGAACGGCGCCGAGGGATCGACCACGCCCCAGGTGTTGATGTAAACCATGCCCGCGCGCAACAGCGCGGCGAGACGGTGGGCGGAGGAGACATCGCGCGTCCACACGCCCGCGGCGAGGCCGTAGTCGCCGGCGTTGGCGCGCGCCGCGACCTCCTCGAGCGTGTCGTAGGGAGAGGCGACCAGCACCGGGCCGAAGATCTCCTCGCGCGCAATCCGCAGCTCGTCGGCGCCCGCCCCCGTGGCACTGAACAGCGTGGGCGCGACGAAGTAGCCGCCGCTGTCGGCGAGCGCCGACTCGCCGCCGGCCAGCAGCTCGGCCCCTTCCGCGCGGCCGGCTTCGATGTAGCCGAGCACGCGCTCGTGCTGCTCGGCGGAGACCAGCGGGCCCAGCTGCGTCCCCGGGTCGAGCCCCGGCCCCAGCTTCGCCTCGGAAGCGGCGGCGGCCAGCGCGCTCATCACCTCGTCGTAGCGCTCCGCCGGCACGAACAGGCGCGAGCCGGCGTTGCAAGCCTGGCCGGAGTTGAAGTAGATCGCCTGGTAGGAGCCCTTGACGGCGGCCTCCAGGTCGGCGTCGGGGAGGATGATGTTGGGCGACTTGCCGCCCAGCTCCAGCGTCACCCGCTTGAGCGCTTTGCCGGCCTTCGAGCCGATCTCGCGCCCCACGGCGGTGGAGCCGGTGAACGCGATCTTGTCGACCCCCGGATGGTCGACCAAAGCCGCGCCGGTGGAGCCATCGCCGGTGAGCACGTTCAAAACACCCGGCGGGAAGCCCACCTCCAGCGCCAGTTCACCGAGGCGCAGCGCGCTGAGCGGCGTCTGCTCGGCCGGCTTCAGCACCACCGTGCAGCCCGCGGCGAGAGCGGGGCCGAGCTTCCAGGCGGCCATCAACAGCGGGAAGTTCCACGGCACGATCTGCCCGCACACCCCGACCGGCTCGCGGCGGGTGTAGCAGAGCATGTTGGGCGCGGTCACCGGCAGTACCGCGCCCTCGATCTTGGTAGGCCAGCCGGCGAAGTAGCGCAGGTGGGCGACCGTCCCGGCGACGTCCACATACTGGGCGAGCCCGACCGGCTTGCCGTTGTCGGCGGACTCGATCTGCGCGAGCTCCAGCGCGCGCTCCTCGACCGCGCCCGCCAGCGCCAGCATCAGCCGCTCGCGCCCGGAGGCCGGCATGCTCGCCCACGGGCCCTCGGCGAACGCCGCGCGCGCCGCCGCCACCGCGCGCTCCACATCGGCGGGGCCGGCCTGCGCCACGCGCGCCAGCTCTCGCCCCGTGGCAGGGTCGAGCGTGGCGAACGTGGCCCCGTCGGCGGCGGCAGGCCGCTCGTCGCCGATCAGCAGGCGGTGCTCGCCCGAGATGAAGGCGCGCGCCTCAGGGCCCAGAGCCTCGGGCAGCTCGATTGCGGATTGGGAGGGGGAGGAGGAGGGGGCTGTTGTGGTGGAGACGGCGCTTGAGGTGGTGTCGGTGGCGGCGGTCATCCGGGGCTCCTTGGGGATTGTGTGGCGAAGATCGGCGGATACGGCAGTGGCGGTGACGTCGCGCCGCCGTGGCTCAAGGTCGCAGGACGATCTTCAAAGCCTCGCGGCGGTCATACAAAGCGTACGCCTCCGGCGCGTCGTCGAGGCTCATGTGGTGGGTGACCAGCGGTGTGGGGTCGAGCACGCCGGCCGACATCAGCGAGAGCACGCGGTCGATGTGCCCGATCACGTTGGCGTGGCCGGCGCACATGCGCAGCGACTTGATCCACAGCAGACCCATGTGCAGCTCCGCCCGCTCGGCATACACGCCGATCGCCTGCACGGTGGCGCACTTGCGCGTGAGCCGCAGCGCGAGGTCCAGGGCGGAGGGGTGACCGACGGCGTCGATGCACACATCCACCCCCCTTCCCTCCGTCGCCGCGCGCGCCGCCGCGCGGGGGTCGCCCTCCTGCAGGTGCACCGCCTGCGCGCCGAATGACTCCGCCATCGCCAATCGCTCGGGCACCGAGTCCACGGCGATCACGTGCGCCGCGCCCGCCGCGCGAGCGGCCTGCACCGCGCACAGCCCCACCGGCCCGAGGCCGAGCACCGCCGTCACGTCCCCGGGGCGCATGCCGCTGTCAACAACGGCGTGAAAGCCGGTGCCCATCACGTCGCCGGCGAACAGCGCCACGTCGTCGCTCATTCCAGCGGGCACCTTGCGCAGCACGAGGTCGGCGCTCGGCACCAACGCCCGCTCGGCCTGGGTGCCCTGCAGCGAGCCGAGCGCCGCCCCGTGGCCGAAGGTGCGCGATTGCTCGCACTTGTGAAAGGCGCCGGCGCGACAGAACCAGCAGCGCCCGCAGGCGCTCTGAAAGCAGCCCAGCACGCGGTCGCCGACGGCGACTTCGCGCACCGCCTCCCCCACCTCGAGCACTGTGCCGACGTACTCGTGGCCGATCGTGAAGCCCGGGTCGATCTGCACGCGCCCGTGGTAGATGTGCAGGTCCGACCCACACACGCCCGTCGCCTCGATCCGCACGATCGCCTCCTCCGGGCCCGTCAGCTCGGGCTCGGGAACCTCCTCGACCGCCACCCTGCCGGGCGCCTGGAACGTGACCGCACGCATCGGGATGGCACCCTAGAGGATTCGGCGAGCGGCGGCACCATTCAGCATTTCGGACGCCGGTGGTGGAAGAGCACACCGGCCGCCCGCGTGGTTTACCCTGGAGCACTTCGATGGCAGCCAGAACGATCGTGACCTCCCACCCCGACGTCGAGTGCGACGTGTGTGGGAGGCGACTACTGCGGGGGGAGCAGCCCGACGTCTTTCTCGGCGGCGGGCAGCGACGGACGGTGTGCGAGCTGTGCACCACACGCGCCACCCACGAGGGCTGGCGCCGCGAGGCCGACGCGCACCCCGGCAGGCCGCGCGCCGATCGCTCCCAGCGCGGGCGCTCGCTGCTGCGCGGCCTGCGACAGCTGCGCTGGCCCACCACCGGCTCCGCCGGCGGTGCCGCCGATCGGTCTGCACAGCCGGTCGGTGCGGGAGGCATAGACATCGACGACCCCCTCGAACGCGGGGGCACAGGGGCAGGCATCGACGCGGAGTGGGCCGCGGTCGACGAGGAGTGGGGCACCCCCGAGGAGGCGGCGAGCGCGATCGAGTATGCAGGCGATCCCGTCGTCGCCGACCAGGATCCGACGGTCGCCGGACACACAGGGCTGAACGTGGAGCGAGCCCTCGCGGTGTTTAACGTGGGCGAGCATCCGCGGCGGCTGGCGGGAGTCAGCCGTGCGCTCGGCGCGCCCACCGTGCGGGCGACCCAGCTCCAGAGCGCCAACGTGGCGATCGTGGTCGCGTGGGAGCTGTGCTGGTATCGCTATGAGATCGACCCGGACGACGAGGTGCGGGGCGCATGGTTGGCGGCCGAGGGCATGGAGCTTGAGGAACTCACCGCAGAGGACCGCATTCCCAATGCCGTGATCGATGAGCGTGGAGCGCTGTCGCTGCTGGTAGAATCGAGCACACAATGATCTACAGCGTAGTCCCAAGGACTCTTGCCGACGAGCTTTACCCGAAGCTGGTGGAGCACTACAAGAACAACGAGAACGTGACCGTGATCGTTGACCGCCGCAAGGCCGACCGGCGCGGACGCAGTGGCGGCGCGAGCAGCATCGACGGAGACTCCGCCCGCCGCCAGCGCATCGTGCGCGACCGCCGTCGGGCACGGGTCCCGGGCGACCTGCCGCAGCTGGCACGGCCCTGAGCGCTGCGCATACCGTCCCCTACGCGGGATACGCTCGGGGGGATGAAGGTGATCGTGCACGTCGACGGCGGCGCCCGCGGCAACCCTGGCCCGGCGGCGGCCGCATCTGTTGTCAGCGACCCTGACGGCGAGGTGCTCGACGAGCACGCGCGTCTGCTGGGCGAAGCGACCAATAACGTGGCGGAGTACCGCGCGCTGCTGCTCGGCCTGGAACGCGCCCGCGCGCTGGGGGCCACCGAGGTGGAGGTCGTCAACGACTCGGAGCTGATCGCCAAGCAGGTGAAGGGCATCTACAAGGTCAAGCACGCCGCGATGCGCCCTCTGCACCTGGACGCGATGGCCGCACTGCGGCAGTTCGAGCGCTGGTCGATCCGCTCGGTGCCCCGCGCCCAGAACGCCGGCGCCGACGCGCTGGTCAATGCGGCGCTCGATCGGGCGCGGGCGGCCGCGCGCGGTTGAGTGGAGCGATCCTCCGCGGCGGCGATGACCGCGACGCGGCGGCACCGGCTCTACCCCAGTGGCTGCGCGGAGTCGGCGATCGTCAGCATCTGCTGGTTTGAGAGTTCCTCCAGCAGTGTGTTGATGACCCAGTAGAGGGCGTGGTGCTCGTGCCACGCGATCATGTGGATGTGTTCGCCGTCGGCGAAGATCATGTAGGCGCGGCGGCCCACGTAGCGCGTTTCCTGGGGGTGCTCGATGATCGGGGGGTCCAGCCAGTCGGTGCCCTCGACGTCGTAGTAGCCGCCGATCGTGTTCTGCTGAAAGACGGCGGTGTACGCGTGGTGGAGGTGCCCTGCGGGATCGTGCAGCGCGTAGGGGCGCACCTCCTCCTGTGTGGCCGGCCCCGTTTGCAGGCGCGGGTAGAGCATCGGGAAGGGCACCTGCACGGCGGCGCTGATCGCCTGCTGCTGGTCGCTTGAGGGCGTCGGGTAGAGGTCCTCGCTCGCGGGGCTGGGGGACGTGTTGCGGTTGGAGCCGTGCCGGTGGCCACGCACATGGCCGCGACCGCCGGAGGAGACGCCGGCGCCAGAATGCACATTCAGTGAGCGCAGGCGCTGATGGCCGTGCAGGAAGTCCTCGAGCGTCGTGTGCTCCAGGGCGGGCGAGGAGGTGACGTAGTCGCCACCGTTCAGCACGTAGTCCACGTTTTCGGTTTGGAACTTCACCTGGCGCAGCGGCTTGCCCTGGGAGAAGCCGATCAGCTTCGCCAGCTCCAGCAGGATGCTCGGCGAGGGCGAGAAGTTGGTGCTGATCGCATGCCCCACCGCTTTG
>JBEKYV010000092.1:0-9986 GCA_049510515.1 Solirubrobacteraceae bacterium
TCGTCGGTGACCGGCGCTCCGCACGTGCTCGGCCAGACGCATATCGACGATGCGGTCGCAACCGAAGCCAAGAGCGCCCTGACGAGCGCCTACAACGAAGCGGCCTCCCGTCCCACCAATGGCTCGGCCGGAACCGACCTCGCCGGCCAGACGTTCTCGCCGGGCGTTCGCACTGCCAGCAGCTCGCTGCTGCTCTGCTCGGGGAGCGTCACGCTCAACGCCGAAGGCAACCCCAACGCGGTGTTCATCTTCCAGATTCCCACCACGCTGATCACCGGGTCGCACACCACCGTCTCGCTGATCAACGGCGCACAGGCGTGCAACGTCTTCTGGCAGGTCGGCTCCTCGGCGACGCTGGGGACAGGCACCCGTTTCGTCGGGACGATCATGGCCGCGGAAAGCATCACGGCGAATACCGGCGCCACGATCCACGGCAGGCTGCTCGCACAGACGGCCGCGGTGACCCTGGAAGCCAACACCATCACCACCTCCAATTGCGCGTCCAGTGTAAGCGGCAGCGGTGGCGGCACGGAAACCACCACCCCTGAAGAAACGAAAGCGCTCGAAGCGACACCCACCGGCGGCGAAACGACCACCACCGGCACGACGGTGACCACCGCCTCCGGGACGAGCACGGGCACGGGAGTCCTCGCGGGCGCAGGCGCCACCACCGCCCCCCGGCCGATTGCATCGAAAAGCGTTGCGAAACATCACAAACGCCACAAACACCATCGCGCACGGAAAGCGTCCAAACCGCGCTCGCCCTCACGGCCCGCTCTCCCTCATAGGAGGGGCACATTCACCGGCTGAGTATCGCGCTGGCGGTCTGCCTGCTCGGCCTCACGGCTGGGTCGGCGACCGCCGCCGGCATCCCGATGCGCGTGCACGCGACTCAGCGACTTGCGGTCCTGCTCACCACACACGCCGCGCACCGAGCGCCCGCAGCCCGATCCCCGCAGGTGGCGATCGTGCCCGCCCATAGGCCGATCACCGGTGAGCAGACCACTCTGCCCGTGATCGGCCAATCGAGCGCTCCCGGCGGGGCGCGATGGCTGCAGGTGATGCTCCCTGGTCGCCCCGACGGATCGACCGGCTGGATCCTTCGGAGCGCCACCCGCAAGCTCACAACGGGCTGGCGCATCCTGGTCGACCTCACCGCACGGCGCGTCGCGGTCTACCGCGACGGGCACATGGTGAGAGCCTTTCAAGCGGTGGTGGGCAAGCCATCGACACCCACCCCCACCGGCCAGTTCTTCGTCGAGGAGACCGTGCAGATGGAAAGCGGCCAGCCGGGCGGCCCGTTCGCGCTGGCGCTCAGTGCACGCTCCAACGTGCTGCAGGAATTCGAAGGCGGCCCCGGCCAGATCGCGATCCACGGACGGAACAACCTCGGAGGAACATTGGGCGCCGCCGAATCACACGGCTGCATCCGCCTCGCCACCACGAGCATCGACTGGCTGAGCGCCCGCATCGGCCCAGGCACCCCGGTAAAGATCTACGGGGCCTGAACCAGTAGCCACCACGTCAAGCACATCAGCGGCGAGCGAGTCGGCGTCCGCTCTCCGTGTCGGGCGGCGTGTAGTTGAGCTCGTAGTGGTGGTAGAGAGCCGACTCGTCGGCCTGGGAAAGCTCCTCGCCGTGCTGCTCGATATTGGGCGCGGACTCGACCAGCTCCTTGGTCACCGCCACCTGCAGATCATCCGGGCCAACTTTGATCCCGCCGAGCGGCACAAACGTCAGATGGCGATCTATAAAGCCTTCCTTGACGGTGGCGAACTGCGGCTCGTCGTTCTCGACGTCGACGTAGACATCCTGGAGTTTGCCGATCCTCTCGCCGTCGCGATCGACCAGCGTCTTGCCGTGCCACTCCGCGGCGGTCCACTCGGCTCCTTGCTGGTGCTCGGTCATCTTCATGCCTCCCTGTCTATCAGTCAGCTGGCAGTCACCAAGTTTAGACAGGCGCCCTGGTGGCACCTGGATCGCGGAATCGAGCGCCTCGGGCGGTTTGCCGAGGTCGTCGGTGATCAGGTGTCCGTAGGTTTCGAGGTGTAGGCGGCGGGGTGGTGGCCATCCAGCGCTGTAGGCGTAGTGAGCTGGCGCGTTCCTCGATCAATAGCGAGGCGCATGTGTGGTGTGGTGCGTGTAGGCCGGTTGCGAGCACGCCGGCGCGTTTGGCGGCGGGTGGGACCACCGCCGCGCCGGGGCCAGTTCAAACCGCCGCGCCCACACGCTCGCTATGACGAGGAGGGGCGTCCGCGCGGACGTTTGACCGGCTTCTGCTTTGGCGCTCGGCTCCACGACGGCTCCGATGCTCCCTGTGCCCCTTTGCGGAAGACGGTGCCGGCTACGCTGGCTATCGACCCCAGGCGAGCTTGAGGTTCAGTAGACGGAGCGCTTCGAGCAGGTCAGGGTCGTCGGACTCGATCTCGCGTGAGTTTCCCAGCGGCAGCTTGGGGCCTGTGTCGGGCGGGGGCTCGAAGATCGCCCAGTTGACCAACTGGTCGCCCAGCCGTGAGCGGTAGCGGATGCCCGCACAGCCGCCGTGGTTCTCGTGCCACTCGTAGAGGAGGCGTGAGACCTCTTGGGTAAAGCGCCGTCGGGCATGGAGTCTAATCGTCGCGGCGTCGATCTCGCTCAGGCCTGCGCTATGACCCAATGATACCTGAACTCGGGACATATTGGGACATATTCCCGAACCCGGCGCGATCGGGTTCATGGGATTTGGCTTAGATACTGCCCTTTCTCACGCGCCAGGAGAGATTCGAACTCCCGACCTTCGGTTCCGTAGACTGGATTCAGTGCAAAAGTAGCCCAGAAAAGGGCCAGGAAACAGGCTCTTTTCGTGAGAGCTGTTCGAGTTGCGTGAGGCTGTTTGGGGACAAAGTTCGGGACAAAAATCGGCCTCTCCTGGGCGCTACGGTGTCTCTGCGCAAGCGGCCGGACCCGGCCGGAAATGCACCCCACAGGAGACCGCAATATGCCAGCTCAAACCCTCGATCCCGAAGCTCCCATCAACGGTCACGTCAAGCCCTACAAAGGCAAGCGCCGCACGACGTGGTACGCGAAGTGGCGCGACCAGAACGGGCAGCACCAGAAAGCGCTCGGCCCCGCTTGGTCCGGCAAGGGCGCCCCGCCCCCGGGGTTCCTACGCAAACGCGATGCCGAAGCAAAGCTCCATGAGATCCTCGTCGACGCGCGCCGCGGACAGCTTCGCCAGCAACGCACCGGCCTGCTCTTCGTCGAGGTAGCCGAGGCGTGGTACGAGTGGGGGTGCTCCGAGCGCGACTGGTCAGCCAGCACGCGCGTGGACTACCGCTCGATCCTCGACGCCCATCTCCTCCCCGAGTTCGGCCACGAGCGCCTCGAGAAAGCCAACAGCGCCCAGCGCATCGAGCGCTGGCGCAAACACCTCCTCAAGGAGCAGATGCCTGGCGGCGAGGCCCGTTCGAGCCGTACCATCAACAAGCTCTTGACCGCCCTGCACGGCATCCTCGAGTACGCCGTCAAGCGACGCGGACTGCTCACCAACGAAGCCGCCCAGGTCGAGCGCCTCCGCGAAGCGACCGACTCGGCTCGCTTCGACTTCTACACGCCTGAGGAGATCGCTCTGATCGTCGCCACCGCAGCTGCTGGAGGCCACCGTGACCCCAAGCACCCTCCCGTCAGCGAGACCGAGCGCGAGCTTCGCGAAGAAGAGGACGAGCAAGATGGCGCGATCTATCTCACAGCGGCCCACGCGGGCCTGCGTCGCAGCGAACTACTGGCCCTCCTGTGGGAGGACATCGACTTCGAGAACGACTCGATACGGGTGTGGGAAGGCTACGCAGCCAAACAGAAGGGCAAGCCGAAGTCCCGCAAGTCGCGTACCGTGCCAATGGAGGAGAAGGTCGCCAAGACCCTGAAGCAACTCAAGCGCCGCCCTCGTCACACCGCCAACAAGGATCACGTCTTCGCCGGCCGTGACGGGAGCCCTCTTGACGGCTCGGCGCTGCGCCGACGCTACATCCGCACACTCAACGCCGCCGGCCTGCGGCAATTGAGGTTTCATGATCTCCGCCATACGTTCGGTTCGCTCGCGATCAACGTCGCGAGCATCGTCCAGGTTCAGGCATGGATGGGCCACGCAGACATCAAGACCACCATGCGCTACCTCCACCACAAGAGCCGCTCCGACGATGCTCGGCTGCTATCGGCCGCCTTCCGAACCGAAAAGAATAAGAAACCGCGCCAGCGCGCGGGCACTGGCGGGTGCCGCACGCAGCGCGAGCCCGTGGCGGCCTGACGTCGAGCCATCCCAATTCGCTCGACAGTAGTGACGCCGATTACGAGGGAGTATCCCAGGGACTATGCCGCAGCCTGAGGCCGAGACGGCTTTCTCTTTCTAGCTGTTTTGGGAAAACGGACTGCTATTGTGTCTCTCGTGACCAAGAGCGAGCATCGACAGGCCGTGGCCAGCTTCGTGACGATGGACGATGCGATTACGCGTGCCTGTAACGCCCTATCCAGTGGTGATGTGGCGGTCGCTGAGCATGCTCTCGAGCAGGCCAAGCGGGCTGTCTACGCAGATGCGCCGGCGTTGACGGTGCCCGAGGTGGCGGACGAGCTGGGCGTGAGCCGTCCAACCGTGCGCAGCTGGATCGCCAAGGGGCTGCTCGAGGTAGTCGCTGACACCTCGCCGCGCCGGGTGACGTTCGCGAGCGTTCAACGGCTCAAGGAACGCCTGGCCAAGCTGCGTGTCATCGCGCAGGATGAGCGCCGCTACTCTCAGCTGCTGTGCGAAGCGGCCGATCAGCGGGCGCTCGCCCAGCCCGGCGCGGGGGAAGGTCTGCACGATGCCCTGGCTGGCGATACTGTGGATCTCTGATCGCAGGGTCGGCCGACTCATGGCGTTGTGATGGCATCGCGGTTCAACGTCAGCGTCGCTCGCCGCTGTGAGACGCGCGTCAAGGCGCTGCGCGGCGAGGTCAAGGAAAGATTCGATCGGGTGGTCGATGAGCTTCGACAGCGCGGCTGCGAGGCTGGCGGCACCCGCATGCGGGCCGAGACGGGCGCGGATCACCGTGTTTGCGAGAGGCGCTTCTATCGAGACTGGCGCATGCATCTCGTATTCGGCGACGAACACGACATCGTCATCTCCTGGGTGGGCCGACACACAGAGGATGAGGACGTGCATGCAGACGGCGCGGAGGCGATTCCGGGACTCAGCGGCGTCGGGCGTCGTCGTGATCGGCAACCGGCGTGTTGCGATGATCTCGACGAGCCGCCGGCCGACCCGGATCTGATCCGACTCATCAACCAGATCCGTCCAGCGCGTCGACGTCGTCGGCCCCAATGACGAGCCGAGCTGATTGGTGGTCGCGCGTGTCCTCACAAAATCCGGTCCGCCCGGATTGTTTCCCCGCTACGACGCCGCGGACGGCGGCGGCTCGACCCAGACCTCGGTCGCTTGCTGTGGCGGCAAAGTCCGCCGGCCCGCGACTTGGCATCCTTTGGTCATGGACCGATCGCTCGCGGCCACCTCGAACGGCGCCGACCTCGTTGTTGCGGGGACATCTTGGCTGCCCGAGCCCGACGGCGAGCTGGTGGACCGACTCACCGGGATGCTCCGGTTGGCACACGCACGCAACGCGATGGCCGCGATCAATGGCCCGGACGAGCACGGCGCCTTCCGCTCGCCGGCGTTTGCCGGTCGCGCCCTGGGACGCGGTGTCCCGCCGATCGTGGCAGACGCCAGCATCTTGCGCGACGATGTCCTGTACGCGTGCCGCAACGAGCGCCGCACGGTCCTTGTGAACGCGGCAAACGTCGGCGCGACGCGCGTGTACTGCGCCGCGCACGTGGTCGACGAGGTGGGGGAGCACGCGCCGAGGTGGACGGATGAAGCCGGCGATGTTCCCCATCGACGCTTTGTGGAACGCTGGACGCGTGAGTACCTGCCCGTGATGCGTGGCATGCGCGACGAGGACGTTCCGCTCGACATCCTCAGCCCCGCAGAGCGTGCGCGCATCGCAGATCTTCAAGCAGTCGATCCCGACGATGTGCCCTCGGCAACGCTGGCGCTCGCGCTCGGCGCGTTCTACCTCAGCGAAGACAGCCACGCCCTGCGCGCGGTATACGGAGCGAACTTCGACGTGGAGGGCCACCGCGCGTGGGTGAACGCGCTCAAGGCCGGAGGTGACGCGGGGGAGCTGGGAGCGATGATGTTCGGCCTAGTGATGGTTCCCACTGTGGCGGGAGCCGGTCTCTTCGAGCTGGGCAGGTGGCTTTCGGCGAAGTTTTCGCCATGGGTGCTACTCCCACTCGCCCTGGCCACCGTCTTGGGCTGGGATCAAATCCCGCCAGAGCGACGCAAGCAGCTCGGTGCCGGCCTGTCCAGCGCTGCGACGAGCTTCACACATCTATACGCCAGCTACGAAGGCGCTTTCGAGCGCTTCCGCCAGGCCGCTCCCCCGATCCCCCGCTGGACCGACCTCGCGCAAACGGCGAAACACCCCCGAATGGTTCTCCTCCGAGCATGCCTGCACGAGCTGGCACGCGCTCCAACAAGCCCATTGTCAGCACACGAGCTGGCACGCGCGCTGCCACCGCTCGGCATCGGCCAGGGCGAACAACTCGTGCGTGAGACACTGCGTCGTCACAGCTGCTTCGACCAGCCGTATCAGGGACAGTGGCAAGTCGGGCACGCCCACCCAGTTGACGTCGAGAGTCACCAACGGCCCGCTCATGAGCCGGTTGAAGGGCGCGCGTAATCACGGAAACAGGCGTCCTGCGAGCACCGGACGATACGCCCCGAGCTCGTCCGTTGCGACACTCTGCGGAGGATTGATCGAGACGCCTGCTCTCGGAGGAAGCGGGAGAGACGGGGGTCGGGTCCGGACTTTGCCCCGGAGGAGATCGAGGTGTGGCGGGAGCCGCCGCCCGTTGTGCCTGCGTAGGCTGAGGTGCGCCGCGGACTGCCGGCCCGACCGGACTGGTGGTCGCAGGCCGGCGTGGTCGAGGAAGTCCAGTCTGTCGGTGCGCTATATGCTCGCCGTCTGTGAATGCGAACGAAGGCAGTCGGCGCCGCGAACTGCCGCAGCGCCCACGGCGGAAGCAGTGGCCGGGACGATGGAGGGGACTGGTCGGCGCCGCGCTCGTCCTCGCCTGCGCGGCGTTGTACGGCAGTGTGCCGATCGCTGCCGCGTCGAGCTCCGACGCCCAGGCCACGCACGCCTACCTGCTCGCCAAGTTCAGGCTCGCCACGGCGCTGTTGCACGCGGCAGCTACGACGCGCGATGCGAAGAGCGCCGCGGCGAGGCAGATAGCTCGAGAATGCCCAGGGGTGGTGTCGGGGATGCCGCAGGAACCGTCCCGGTTTCCGGCGCCCCCACCCCGTGCGAGGGGCGAAAACGCCCGCCTTACCCAGCAGAAGCAAACGATCAAAGGGGAGCTCGGTGTGGCGTTCGCCCAGCCCGGCGAGCGCTCGGATCGCTCGGCTGAAGAAGCCTACGCCGCCGAAGTACGCCCGCTGTCGTGGAGCAACCCGGCGATCGCCTCGGCGCTCGGAGCCACGGCCATGCGCGAAGGCGTCTCCGCCCCCGCCCCGCCGTTCTGCGCCGACGCAAGAGCGTGGGCCCAGAGCGGCTATCGCGCCCTGTCGGCGGCCAGCCGGGAATTCGAGGCTTCAGAAGCAGCGCGGAGGAGGAACTCCGAACTGAAGGCAGAACGTTACCTGGGCACGCTGCTGAAGCTGAGCACGCTGCTGAAGCCTTACGAGAACGCATCGGATCGAGCGCTGATCCGCAAGACCAACGCGGTCGAAAGCAAACTCCTCGCCAACGGCGAGGCCGGCCTGCGGACGTTTCTCGGCTTGGCTCGAATCGTCGGGTTCCCGCACGCCGAGACCGAAGAACCACCCAAGCGGATCACTCTGGGTCACGGACGCACCGCCGCCGGCACTCGCTTCGAAGTGAGCACCGGGTCCGGCCCGCTGAGCACTCCGGGCTCTTGCCATCGGTGGGCGACGGTCGCATACACCCGGCCGGACGCTCCCGAAGTGCTGAGCGTGGGCGGCCCCAACAACCCCATCTGCCTCTCCCCACCCCAGTACCGGCACCTTGCGGTGTTCTGCGAAGCGGGCATCGAGACGATCCAGACCGCGGTCCCGGCCTCGGTACGCTCGGCCAGGCTGATGCTCGCCGACGGACGGACGATCCAGTCGCGCGTGGTCCGCATACGGCGACGAGATGGTGGCCCTGCGGGCATCTACGCCCAGGAGATCCGTGGCAGCACGAGCCACGCCGTGTCCCTCGTCGAGCTGGATGCCGGCGGGGGCGTCGTGCTCACCGTGAAACTGTCGCGATACCACTGTGTCAAACCACGCAAGGAACTGGAAGAACGCCTGACTGGCACAAAGCTCGCCAGCGGGCGCACCCCCGAAGGGGAAACGTTCACGATCAGCACTTTCGGCAGTTTCAACGACGAGCCTTCCCTCAGCGTAAACACCGGTCTCGACCCGGAACTCAATGAACCAGCGATCGGACTCGGCGCAAGCAAAGCGTTCCCCTGGTCGCTGCAGATCGGGTGTGCCCCGCACCCCTACGCGATCCTCTACGGAATCCTCGCGCCACCAGGAGAGTCGGTGGTGGCGCAAACCCCCCAAGGTCTCGTCGCGCTGAACGTGGTCGTGATTTTGGGATCGCCGTAACCATAGAAATCGTTGAAGGGATCCATCACCGTGTAATTGTGCTCGGCTTGATCGAGCATCGGACTCTTGCAACGCGCCGCAATGATGATGTCTTCCACACCGTCGCCGTCCAGATCGCCAACCGCAGTCTCCATCTCCGGCAGCAGCGTGAACTGGTTGCCAAACTGCTTCTGCACAAAATCGTTGTCGATACCGCGAGGCGCCGCCGGCGCCTGGCCGAAGGCTGGAAGCAATAGCATGACACTGAACCCCAGGAGCAAAAACGCTTTTCTCATGAGCCTACTCTAGCCGCTCAAAGTGATTACGGGCAGGTAACGAAAGTCACGAAGAGAAGGGTTCAAGGTTCTAGAGCGTTGCGGTCGCTCTTGAAGGCCTTGGGGGACAAATTGCAAATCACAAATCACCAATTACAAATCGCCTCTGAAGTGCTCCCATCCCCTGACGGGGAGCGGTTGGGGCCTACCATCGCCCCCGATCAGGCGCAGGCCCGGGGAGCGCACCGTTCGCCCGATTCGCGTCACCCGGACACCCGCGATCTGCGCCGGGACTGCGGCCGAGGAAGTGAAGAGCAGTTCGTAGTCGTCTCCGCCGTGCAACGCGAGATCGAGTGCGACCCGTTTTTTCGTCCGCCCAACCTGCGCCCGCGGAATCGCCTCCGCCTCGATCTCGGCGCCTACGTGGCTTTCATGGCAGATATGTTCGAGGTCGGTGGAAAGACCGTCGCTAATGTCGATCATCGCCGAAGCCAGTCGGCGGCGGCGGAGGGTTTGGCCTACGCCCAACCTGGGTTCAGGAGGGGAGTATCCAGTTGAGTGACTGGAATACCTTACTCGCGACTTCGATTCCGCCATGCGCGCCAGCGCTGCCGCGGCCCCGCCCAACTCGCCGGTCACATAGATCTGCTGGCCAGGCTTTGCCCCCGAGCGCAGCACTGCCTTTCCCGTCGGCACCGAGCCCACGACTACGATGTCAGCCTGGATGCCGCCTTCCGACTGCGCCGTATCGCCACCGGCTAGCGGAACTTTGTGCTCTTGCGCCAGCGCAAGCAGTCCCTTTAGAAAGCGATCTACCCACTTCTGCGGAACGTCTTCGGCAATGGCCAACGACAAGAACGCCGCTCGCGGTTCGCCCCCCATGGCTGCGATGTCGCTGAGCCCGCGGGTCAGGCAGCGGCGTCCCACCAATTCGGGAGCATGCCAGTCGCGGCGAAAGTGCACGTTTTCTATGGTGAAGTCAGTAGTTACCAGCAACTCCTGTCCCTGAGGAACGCGGAGCACGGCACAGTCGTCCCCTATACCGG
>JBEKYV010000093.1:0-9903 GCA_049510515.1 Solirubrobacteraceae bacterium
CCGCCAAAACCAGGGCACACCGCCAACTCGCGGCACTCATTACCACCGAACAACGCCATCAACGCGCCACCGCCCGGATTCCCCCTCCCCGACCAACCCCATCGGTGGATCCGGGCTAAGCACGCCTATGGGGAGATCTCCATAGTCGTTGGAAGCGGGGGTCCTCGAACCAGCCTGGTGCGCGGACGATCGCGGGGGGTAGGTCGCGGTAGACGAGCACTGCGCGTCCGCGGCCGATCTGCCGAAGCCACGGTGACGGCGCGGCCTTCTGGTGGCCGACGCTCAGCGTGTGTCGTGCCATTCCGGTAGAGGCCGAGGCGTTGGCGACCGGCTCCTCCCCGAGTAGCTCTGTGAGGTATCCCGCGCTCGTCGGCTCGGCCAACGGCGGGATGAACACCTGGGCAGTTGAGGCGGCGCAGATCGCGTCGCGGGCGGCGCGACCGTAGCGCTGGTCGATCTGCGCGATCGACTGCCAGATCGTCGCGATCACGATGCCGTGGTCGCCGCACTGCGAGAGCCACGGTGCGAGGTTGCGCATGGGCGCGATGTTCGCCGCCTCGTCCATCAGGATGAACAACCTGGGGTCAAGCACCCCACGCTCGCGGGCCTTGACGATCGCCGCCTCATACATAGCGGCGACGAGTGCCAGGATCACGGGTCGTAGCGCGTCCTGGTCGTGGCCGGCCGCGACGACGTAGATCGTGTTCGCGTTGCCGTCGAGGAAGCGCTCCGGTGTGAGGTCCCCTGTGGCGCACGCGGCGACCTGGGGGTAGCGGTAGGCGCGCAGCAGGTTCAACGCCGACATGACGGTCGTCTCGCGGTTTCGCTCGTCGCGGCGGCTCACGCCCTCAAGCTGGTCCGCCGCGGCCGTGGCGCCTGCTGCCTTCAGGCTGGCGATCGCGTCGGTGAAGTCCCGCGCGTCCAGCCACCGGACCAGCTCGCTCATGCCTCGGGCGGTGATCGCGGCGGCGTGCAGCAGCGGCGCCAACATGCTCGCTGCCTCCTTGTCCCAGAACTCATTCGCGGCGTTGCTGCTGTCTGGGTGTGCCGCGGAGGCGAGCGCTTCGCCTGCGCGGATCGCGCCCGGCCAGCTGCGCGCGGGGACCAGGGGGGTGAAGCCGGCGCTGGAGCGGCTACCGAACGGGTCGTATACCCATACGCGGCCAAGGCTTCGACGGTATGGGGCGGTCGCCTGGTAGATGTCGCGCTTGGTGGAGAGCACGAGCGCTGGCCCGTGGTGATCCAACAGCCACGGAACCACATAGCCGCTTGACTTCCCCGCGCGCGGTGGCGCGACGACCATCGGCTGCACCTCAAGCTCAGCAGCAAGCGTCCGTGCCGGTACTCGACCGATCATGCCGAGATACGGGCGGCCGGCGGCCGGCCCGTTGACCCATAGCCGCCGCATGTCTGCGGGCACTGCCCAGGTGCGTTGGCGCACCCAGCCACGATCCACGGCCCGCCGCGCGATCGTGCGCTGCTCCTTACCCAACGGCGAGCCCGCCCGCCAAGCTCGCACACGCCGGTATGCCTTCCACGCTGCCCACGACATCAACGCAATCAGGAAGATGGCGGCCAGCGCATAGGCTGGCGCGCCTGGCGCCGCCGTCCGCTCCTTTGCTGTGGGGAATGAGTTGTATGGCGTGCTCCAGCCGCCGCGCACCAAGAGCCGCCACATCGCCTGCGCCGCGTCGCCCGCGGGCAGTCGCATTGGTGCTTGCAGCGCGATCAGGCACGCTGCCTGTGTCCAGCACCACGCCACCAGGCCGCTTACCACGCCGGCGAGCGCGAGCACGCCCCCGGCGGGGATGAGCATTCTCGTCGCGGGGCGCGGCCCAACGGTATGAGTCCTCATTTCGGTTGCCTCCTTTGCTGAGCAATGTCAGGTTGTGCTGTCCGCGCTGGCTCTGGTGTCGATCGTCGCCTGTTATTGACCCCGAGCGGCCCAGACCGGCCAACGACTTTCCATCGCTGACCCTCCCGCCAGCGGTCAGCCGGGCTGGGCGGCTCTCTCGGCGTATCCCGCGCGAGGGAATTCGTTGGCCGGTTCACGGCAGTTGGGGTCAGTAACCCCCAAGGGCCGTTGAATCGAATGCGGCCCGGATCAACGCAAGGAGACGACGATGCCGCTCAATCTGCGATCGAGGACGGGTCACGCTCAGCCCAGTGGGGATGAGCCGGTTGGCTGTTCGCGCAGTTCCCAATTGGTTGTCGGCGCGTCGTGTCTTGCCCCATTTTGGACACCGCCCCACTGGCGCTCCGGCCCCCCTGCGGGGGGCTCCCCTGCGCCCTGCGGGCTTCGGCTCCGCGCGCCGGTCGGCGTCCTTTGAGGGCTGCGTCACGAGCACCACCAACCACCAAAGGAGAACGAGCGATGAGCAACATCAACATCAACCGGGTAGTCATCACGGGCAACCTGACCAAGGACCCCGAGCTGAAGGCGCTGCCAAGCGGCACGGCCCTCTGCGAGCTGCGGATCGCGTGCAACACCCGCCGCAAGAGCGGCGAAGAGTGGGTGGACAAGCCCAACTACTTCAGCGTGAAGGTGTGGGGCGCGCAGGGCGAGAACGCCGCCCGCTACCTGACGAGGGGCCGTCCGGTCGCGATCGACGGACGCCTGGAATGGCGCGAGTGGGAGGCCCAGGACGCCAGCAAACGCCAGGCGATCGAGATCATCGCCGACACCGTGCAGTTCCTCGGCAACGCCAACGGCAATGGCAACGGCAACGGCCAGGACGCCGGGCGCGAGCCCGTCGCGGCAGGCGTCGGCGGGGAGGAGGACATCCCCTTCTAGGGCGCGAAGGCCCGCGCCCCGCACGCACTGGGGGCGCGGGCCAGAAGCCCTGAGACGGGAGGCGAGCCATGAGCCAGAGCCTTCTCATAGACGCGATTTTCGGAGACCTCAAAGCGCGCGACGCGCGTCTGCGGGCGCTGTGGCAGATGACGCCCGCCCAGCGTGTCGCGGCGATGCGCCGCGGCGAGCTGAGCCTGGAGCAGTGCTCAGCGTGGGCCGCTCGCTACCCCGAGCAGGTTCCGATCGTAAACGGCGAGTTCGAGTACCTCGTCATGTTCACCCCGGAGGTCCTCGATTGAGCCCCCGATCCGAGTGCCATCCCGGTGAACTGCTGAGCTACCTGCGCGTCTTGGCGGACGGCTCGCAGCGCAACCAGTTCTTTGACCTGCGCTACAGCCCGCCCGCCGGAGTGATGCGCCGGCGGTTCGTCTCGGTGCTGCGCCTGCACCAAATCGCAAGCCGGATCACCGATCTCTCACCCGACGCTGATGTGTATGTCGGTGTGGCGCTGCGCGAGCGCGCCCGCGGCGACAAAACCGCGGTCACCGGCTCGCGTCTGCTCTACATCGAGTCCGATGACCCTGGCACCCGTGAGCGGCTGGCAGGCTTCGCCTGCTCACCCTCGATGGTCGTCGCCTCGGGATCGCCGGGGCACCTACACATCTACTGGCAGTTGCGCGAGCGCGCGAGCGCAGCCGAGATCCAGAGCACCAACCGGCGCCTCGCGCTCGGCCTGCATGGCGAGCCCGGCTGCGCCGATATCACGCGGTTGCTTCGCCCGCCCACCAGCCTCAACCACAAGCACACGCCTCCGGCGCCGGTCAAGCTCATAGGCCACGACCCGGAAGCGCGCTACGCGCTGGCTGACCTGCTCGCCGCTCTCCCGCATGATCCTCAGCCCGGCTGCGCCCTGCCGGCGCGGCCCACCGGGAGCGGCCGTGCCGGGCGCACTGCGATCGACCGCGAGCTGCTCACCATCCCCGCGGCCGACTACGTGCGGGTCCTGGCGGGCCGCGAGCCCAACCGGGCGGGCAAGGTGCTCTGCCCCTTCCACGAGGAGACCGACCCGAGTCTTCAGCTCTACCCCGACGGCACCTTCTACTGCTTCGGCGCACGGTGCAAAAGGGGCGGCAGCATCTTCGACTTCGCCGCCGCCCTGTGGGCGACCGGCACTCGCCAACAGGACTTCCTCAACCTGCGTCGCCGTCTGGCGGCCACGTTCGCAATCACACCACGACCCAACGGAGGACCCGGATGTCCGTAACGCCAACACGCAACCAGGGCGAGCGCATCATCGCCGAGGCGACCACGGCGAAGGAGATGACCCAGCGCGTGCTCAACAACGGCCCCGAGCCAAACTACGCGACCGAGAAGCTGCTGTGCGCCTTCCGCGCGCTCGTCGCGGTGCTCGTGCGCGACCTGCATGTGGACCCACAACGACTTGTGCGAGTCATCGAAAGGTGGCGCGACGGGGGCGCACAGCGTATCTGCTGCTCATGTGGCGCCCGCGAGCCCGGCGAGCGCCCGCCGGGCTGGCTGATCGAGCCCGTCTGCGGCTCCGCGGCGCTGCGGCAAGCGATCGTCGGCGAGCGCCCGATCTGCCCGGCCTGCCAGGAGCGGGAGCGATCCCGCACCACTCAAAGCATCACCCTCACAACGATCGGGAGCCGCGGCGTCGAACTCGACGTCTCGCCAGCCGCTTTGGAGGAGGCACGGGGCGGGGTCACGCTCTGGTCTCGCTTTATGGTCAGCACCCCGCTTGAGCAGCGCCGTGCTTACACGCTCACCGCCGCGGAGGCGAGAAGTCTCGCTGCTGCGATCGAGGCAGCGATCGCAGCATGACACCCCTCGGTGAAATCGCCACCGGGGTGAGGACCACGCCTTCGAGATTCTCCGCGTACGGGCTCGCCGGGATGCTTCTCATCCTTCTCGCCGGCTGCGCCAGCGCACCTCGGGGCGGCCAGGAACGCGCGCTCAGCACAAGGCATCGTGCCTCACAGCGCGCTAGATGCGCCGAGCGTGACGGGCTCCCCGATCCCCGCTGCACACCCGGTGCCGTACGCTCCGGGGTATCGCTGGCCACGGTCTGCGCCTTCGGCTACAGCCCCTCGGTCAGGCCGCCCGAGAGCTACACCGAGCCGCTGAAGCTCCGACAGATGCGCGCCTACGGCCTGGCCGGACCCTCAAGCAACTACGAGGAGGATCATCTCGTCGCGCTCTCGATCGGCGGGGCACCGCGTGACCCGCGCAATCTCTGGCCCGAGCCGCGCACCGGCCCGAACAACGCCGAGCAAAAGGACCGGCTCGAGACATGGGCCGCACGGATGGCTTGCGCCGAACGCATACCCCTGGCCCGTCTGCAGCACCAGATGGCGAGCGACTGGATCGCGCTCTACCACGCCGCCGGCGGCGCGCGGGTCCTGCGCGCCTATCCGCCAGGCGGGTAGACCCGGCGCGAGCAGCCACCCTGCGAACCCATGCCAGAGACAGGACTCCGATGTAACCTCCGGCTCGCGCGTTACGGTTCGAGGAACCATGAGCGAGTATCGGACACTGCTGCTGACGGTCACGCTCGACGGACGCCCGGCCGTCAGCGAGACGACCTGCATGTGGTCAGGCCCCTACGTGCTGACGATCGCCACCGCCCTGCCAGACCACGGGCTCGCCGTCGAGGTTCACTCGACCTTCGTCGGTCACGAGGGCGTGCCGACGTGCGCCACGCACCTCACGCTCGGGCCGGCCGGCCACGACCCCGTGATCGCCCAAGTCGAACACGACCGCGCCAGCCTCGATCCGACGCTCCGCGCGCGCGAGTGCGCCTACGAGCACGTCCAGATCGTGCTCGAAACGCTCAAGCGCCTCGGCTACGAGGTTGCCATCGACGTTCCGGACTATGCCTTCGAGGATCTGGACCGCGTAGAGCGCTGAGCCGGCGTCGCGCGCGGCAGCGCTGCACCGATGCGGCACACTGACACCCGCCGCGAGTCCCAGGCGTAGTCACACATTCACCGGAGAGGGTGCGGAGCGGTGGGGGCGCCGGCAGCCTCATTATCGCACCCCTGCTGGGGTGCGGAGGGCTGCCTACCGGCACCCGCACCGAGCGGGAGCCCAGTCAGTGAAAGGACGCTCGCAATGAACGAGTCCTACAACGCAACTCTCATCCTCTGGCCAGCCACGCCACTCCCGGCCAGCGTCGCGCACGCGCTGCACGGCGTCGGAGTTGATCTCGCGGCGCAAAAGGTGAACGACGGTTGGTTCACAGCACAGCGCACCGCCGACGGCACCATCGTCCTCGACCTCTCATTCGGCGACTGCCGGCACGGGCTTACCGGCCTCGAAGCCGTCCTTGCCACCCTCCGCCTCGCGCGCGTCTCCTACGTCGCGTGGGACGTAAAGAGGGGAGAGATCGCCGGCACCGGCCGCGCATTCGATCCCGCCGGCGGGATCGAGCGGGAGTTCAGCGTCATGGGCGACGGCGAGCCGGTGCTCACGGCCAGTGACCTGGAGGAGTTCGAGGGTCGCTACGGCAACGCCGACGAGCTGATCGGCGGCATCCGGGCCTGGCTGCGCCTTCCGACTCCCGACGAACTCGCCGACCTCGCGGACGGCGAGTTGATGATCGTGACCGTGCCCGACGAGACAGACGAAGACGATGATCCCATCGAGATCATCGGCGAAGTCGATGGGCCGCCCGGTACCTGCCTGCAGGTCGTCGAGCGCAAGGAGGGCCGCTAAAGATGGCCGACGCGGCGTTCACCACCTGAGCAGCTACCAGACCTCCGCGGAGCGCTCCCAAGCTCCGCCGGAGGCTCTATTCACTGCTCGCCGGGCTGGATGAACGATTTTCTCAATATCTCGCTGGCGCTCCGCGCGGCGGTGTTGTCGGTGGTGCGAGGCGTGGTTTGGTGCCACACCCTTCCGGATATGTAAAGCAATTGAGAGTCTCCCCCTTCGGGGGAGCACTGATCGCACATTATCAATTGCTTGACATCTCCTCCAGGGTGTGGCTTGGGGCTCCCATCTCGGCTGGCGCCGAGGCCCCCAAAGGGCAAAGGCAAAGCCAGCTAATCAGTGAAACCCACTCAAGGAGATACGATGCCCAACACCACGACACCCAAGCCCCCGACGACAAAGCAACTGCGCTACCTGCGCCACCTGGCCCAGACGACAGGAACCACGTTCACGCCCCCAAAGACGATCGGGCAGGCGCGGGCCATGATCGACCGCATGAAGGGCCGGCAGCGTACCTCCCGCACAGAGATCACACGAGAGCGGCGCGAGGTCGTCTACGACATGGCGACCAAGCGCGGCGACGCCGCCAAGGTCCAAGACCGGGAGCTAGCAGGGTATGGGTCTAGCGCGACGTGGGCGGGACCGTCAATCGAAGAGTGCGGCCCGCGGGTCGTGCATTGTAAGCGTG
Source organism: Solirubrobacteraceae bacterium (assembly GCA_049510515.1). Taxonomy (GTDB): domain Bacteria; phylum Actinomycetota; class Thermoleophilia; order Solirubrobacterales; family Solirubrobacteraceae; genus Palsa-744. The sequence goes on from JBEKYV010000093.1 coordinate 7,215, forward strand.
AGCCCTACGACGTTTACATCGGCCGTTGTCCTGCCCCGGAAGGTGCCCGCGCGGGCTCTGATGGCCGCTGGGGTAATCCGTTCAAGGCTGGCCGTGACGGCACCCGAGAGGAGGTCATCGCCAAATATGAAAGGTGGCTGCTCAATCAGCCCGAGTTGATGCGTCAACTTCCCGAACTGCGCGGAAAGGTCCTCGGCTGCTGGTGCGCCCCGAAGGCTTGCCACGGCGATGTACTGCTGCGGTTGGCAAACGCCCCGCGGCCGAAGGCTCCCACACCCTCGGCATCGGCGGGCGGGAAACCCTCGCCGTTTCTCTGCTACAAGCTCGGCAGCGAACGGCGGACGATCGTCGTGCAGCGCATCGGCGGAAAGATCAGCGTCGGTGATCTGCCAGCCGACCGCAACGGCGGCGCTCGTCATCTGGTCGTGGACAGGACAGAAGACCTGCGCACCTGCGGCGAACTTGACGACCTGATCACCGACTACATCCGCCAAGCGCAGCGACTCGGAAGCATCCCGCTCGGCCCGGCCGAGATTGACCGGATCATCCAGGCCGCCGCCTAGCAGAAGTCAACAACACCGGGCCGCCCGCGCATCCACGCCGGGCGAGCCCCGCCGCAACGCACCAACGGCGCGCGTCCGAGCAAGGACGAGCGCGCACACTTATGTCTGCAAAAAATGCCGCGGGCCGCCGCTGCGCGGCGGCGGACGCAATTTTCCTCTTTCAATCGAGCGCATGTCCCTCCGAAGATGCTTCATCACCAACAAGCGCTTGCGCATCAGAGTGTGCTTCGTTGCTGGCGCTCGCGCGTAGGACAGCGGACACCGCGGCGTGACTCCCGGGCGGGTGCCAGCAGCCGCGCATGATCGCACCCCTACCGGGGTGCGTGGACGGCTGCCACCGGCACCCGCACAGGACGGGCGCCATTTCACATCAATGGAGGCCACGCTATGAGCGCGCCAGCTTCACCGATCACGATCACCTACAACGGCCCAGCCGTCACAGTCAACGCACGGCGGATCAACCGCCAGATGTGCGTTCCCAATCTCGGCCGCAACGACATACTGCAGGCCGACCCGAACCCCGGCGAAGTCGCCGCGCACCTCTTCGAGCAGGCCATCCAAGCGCGCGCGCTGGTCATACCCGAGGAGCTACGAGTCGAGTGCTACGCCGACGACGACGAGGCCGGCGGCGGGTTCATCCTCGCCGTCTACCCAAGGCGCGGCACGGTGGGCATCACCTGCGGTTGGCGCGATGTCGAGAACATCATCTGTCCCCAGGGCGACCCACGACCGGACAACGATCGCCGACTCGTCAAGGACGCACTCCAGTTCATGGCCGGCGAGATCAACGCCGCGCTCGGCGTTCACCACAGTCCGCCGTCCGGGAGCTGACACGCAGGGCGGCGGGCCTTGCCCTCCCGATGTTCGCACGCTGCGCGTGCGCGGTAGGTCGGGCAACGGCCCGCGCCCGGCGGGCTCAAACCACTCGTGAAAGGTGAACCATGAGCACCACCACAGCACTACCACCCACTGCCAGGCGGGCATCGTCGGTCGGCTCCGGTCGGCAACGCACACGCTGCCTCTGCCGCTATCTCTCCTGTGAGACTGAACAGGAGCGCGAGGTGCTGCACATCCAGCGCCCTGACGGAAGCGCGCTCGTCATCGACTACGAACTCGGCACTCTGAGCGACGGGTACTTGGTGGCGCGCTTGGCGCCCGACGAGCCCCTCGAGAACGCGCAGATCGTCTGCGACCTCTATCTCGCCGACCCCACGCGAGGTCATTGCCGGCGAGTGACACCCGCGGACTTCGACACCGCCTGCCACGCCACTCCAGCTCCGTCCAGCGACGACGAGCGGAGGCCAGCCGGCCGACTGCAGGACGCCGCCGGCCACATCTACCGCCTTTGCGACCTGCTTGGTCGGGTGCCTTTCGGCGAGCGCCGCCGCGAACTGCGCTGGACCCGTTCGCGTGTTCCCGGCGGTGGTGAGGACAGTGTGACGCTCGACTTCGACGTTGTGACGCTCCGCGAGGTCGTCGGCAACCTTGAAGCCTACGAGCCGGCGCGCACACGGACGCGCGAGGTGCTCGCGTATTGCCCTGCGGGTGTCTGTGGCCGGCGTCTGCTTGAGGAGTCCCAACGCTTGCAGGACAGCGCGTTCGTGCTGAATCGTGGGCTGCGTGAAGCCGTCCAGCGGGAGCTTGGTTTTGGCACGGTCACGATGGGCGACATCGCCGCGCGCTGTGGCAGGTTCAGGAGCGGCGCTCCCGGCAACGGCGGTGGCGACTCGACGTGGCTCGCGCGCCGAATCGGCGAAGTGCCCGAGGGTGGGGAGCAGCGGCCCTGCCCCTGGATTCGCAGTGAGCTGCTCGCGCTCATCGCACGCGACGGACTCGGCGTCAGCCCGCGCGAGGTGGAATTGTGACCAGCACCCGCGCACGGCGAAACGCTGCACGAAAGGCCGCCAGCCGCCTGATGCGCTCGGGCCTTGATTGCGCCCGCGACCTCAAATCACCGGAGGCGATCGACTGGCTCGCCGACATCGCGCTCCACCTGGGCAGCCTCGATCCGATCGAGATCGGCGCCGGCGCGCTGTTGGAGAGCAGCGGCCACACGCGCGGCAACGAGCAGCTCACATTGGAGGCTCGCTGATGCTGCTGCTGGCGACACAAGCCGAGCCGCAGAT
>JBEKYV010000094.1:0-9877 GCA_049510515.1 Solirubrobacteraceae bacterium
ATCGTGCCGCCGGAGGGGGCCGTGCGCGGGGCGATGCGGAGGTGAAGCGGGGCGGGGATGGTCAGCGTCAGCGTTTGCAGCGCCGCCGGCTGGGCTTCGGCCGGGCTCTGGCGGTAGAGGATGCGCAGCGTGGTGGAGGGGAGGTTGCGGGGGAGGGCGAGGCTCCAGTGGCCGTTTGCGCTCGTGTGCGGGGCGGCGAGCAGTGTGGTGGTGGCGCCCCTGTAGTTGGGCAGCTCGCAGACTTCCAGCGGCGCGTTTGGGTGGCCGGCGAGCATCCCTTCGACGACATGCGCGGTGCCGTAGCGGGCGCGCAGCCGGGCGCCCTTATGGCCCCTCCAGCCGGCGCTCAACATGGTGTGTCCTGCCCCCTGGCCGCTCGCCGCAGCACCCGTGGGGCAGACTGCCGGGGCGGCCGGTCCGGGATGGCCGGGGGGCAACGGGTTGGCGACGTCGATCTCGCGGTCCAGCACGGTTGCGGCGTTGCCGGCGGCGTCTGTCACGCTCACGACGAGGTGATGCTCGCCGTTGGCAAGGGCGGTGGTGTCGAACGGTATGTCGGCGCTCGCCGCGGCCGGGCAGGGTTGGGGGTAGAGGAAGGCCGCCAGCCCGTCGGTCGTGCCGCCGGCGTTGTGGCAGCGCCCGCTCTCTTCGTTTATCACCTCGTGCTGGAGCACCTTGCCGTCGACCTCGACGATCGCTTCATACACGCCCGACCCGGGGTCGGTCGCGTGAAAGGCCACGTCGCTGGTGCCGTTGACGGTGGGGTCTTCGGCGAGGCCGCCACTCACCGCGGAGACGGTGGGACCCGTCGGTTGGGAGAGGGTTATGTCGGCGGCGAAGAGCTCAATCTCGGCCTCGTAACCTTGCGAGTTGCCCGCGCCAGCCGGACAAATGCTTTTTATAGTAGATCCGCAATAGGTACTCAACGATAGGTATTGAGTATTCAGTGCATAACTTGGAGTTGCAACACGGTTTTCGGGCGCCAGTGGGCTAACAAGACTGCCTACGCTTACGCAACCTTCATCAGCAATACACTGGTCAAAAACATGCATGTTCCCCCCCAGGGCGGCGCCCCATGATAGCCAGAAGAGATAGGTGGCTTCTTCGTCTCCTCCGCCTGCAATATTGCCCGCTCGCCAAAGTGTCGCGCCAGCGATCATCTCTCCTTCAGGCGCTTTGAAGGCCCACGTGGCTTGGTCGGTTTCCGAATTTGGGGCGTGGGCATCACCAGCATCGAGGGCCGCGATCAATCCACCTCCGGAGGCGCACGTGTTCAGCGTCGGATCGTAGCTGGGATGTTCCGATTCGCTCCACCCAACCGTCGGAGCAACCTGCCCGGTAGGGGTACGGCACGAATACACGTGGTACTCCCCCGCCCACGCGACCGAAACCAGGGCGACGAGCGCAATCACTGCGATAAAGGTCGCTGTCAGGACTCGCAGCGCCATCTCAGCGGCAGCTCGGTGAGGCCGTAGATGCCGGTGATGCCCTCGAACACCGGCTCGCCCGCCAGCTCCAGGCCCGGCATCCGCGGGGCGAGGAAGGCGAGCGCCTCCTGCAGCTCCACGCGGGCGAGGTTGGCGCCGACGCAGAAGTGCACGCCGGCGCCGAAGGTGAGCACGCGCGCGCGGTCGCGCTCAGCGGCGATGTCGAATCGATCGGGATCCCCGCCGGCCCCACCGGCGGTGGAGCCATCGCCGGGGAGATCGCGGTTGCCGGTGAAGGCGCACACCATCACGATCGTGCCCTCCGGGAAGGTCACGTCGCGGAAGGTCACCTCCTCGACGAGGATGCGGGCGGTGAATGGCGTGATCGGCTCGAAGCGCAGCGCCTCCTCCACCGCCTGCGCCGCCAGCTCGGGCCGTTCGCCGAGCAGCTGCCACTGGTCGGGGTGTTCGGCGAGCAGCCTCACCGCGTGCGCGAGCTGACTCTGGGTCGTGTCGACGCCGCCGATCAGGATGTTCAGCACGAGGTTGACGCACTCCACGTCCGAAAGACGCTCTCCCGCCTCTTCGGCGGCGATCAGCAGCGAGATCAGGTCCTCACCGGGCTGCTCGCGCCGCGCGCGCACCAACCCCCAGGCGTACTCGTAGAACTCCGACACCGCCTGTTCGATCCCGGCTTTCCGCTCGGTCATCGAGATCGCGTCGAACTGGCGCTGGATCCAGTTGGACCAGTGGTGCAAACGCGGCGCGTCCTCCAAGGGCGCCCCCATCACATGGGCAATCGCCTGCGAAGGGTAGGGCTTTGCCACGGCGCCGACGAACTCGCAGGTGGTTGTGCGCTGTTCCCCAGCCAACCCTGGTGGGCCGAGCGCGCCGGCATCGGAGGCCGCGCCAATGCCCCCCGCCCCCCCTCCCACCCTTTTGAAAATCCCCTCCAGCAGCTCCCGCATCACCGGGCGGTGGCGCTCCACCGCCCGGGGGGAGAGCGCCGGGTTGACGAGGCTGCGCAGACGGGTGTGGTCGGCCCCGTTGATGTGCAGGATGTTGCGGCTCATCTCCTCGTACAGCGGCCCCTCGCGCACGTCGAAGATCTGCGCGATCGTCATCCCCGGAAAGATCGCCGCGCGCGTGCGCAGGAAGAACTCGACCGCCTCGCGATCGAGCACCGCGTAGCCGTACGGGCCCGCGGCCAGCCACCCGCCCGCGCGCAACTCGCGCATGGTCGCGTGGAAGCGCTCCCCCCGCAGCGTGGGATCGGTGTAATCGAGGGTGGGGAGTTCCAGCTCTTCCACGCGCGGCATGCGGCGACGCTACCACGCGCGGTCATCGCGCGCGGCGCGTCACATCCCTCGTCCCCCATTTCTCCCTCCCGCGCGCCGGATGCGCCCGACCCGCGGGTTGCCCGCCACCGTTTGGGCAGTCGGCCTGCTTATTTTTTGGGGTGGACGATCTGCTTGAGACCCGCTCCCGGAGTGAACTTGGGGGCCTTGGAGGCCTTGATTTTGACTTTGTCCCCGGTGCGCGGGTTGACGCCCATGCGCGCGGCCCTTTTCACCACGGAGAACTTGCCGAAGCCGGTGATCACGACCTCGTCGCCTTTCTTCAGCGCCTTGCCCACGGTGGCCACGAACGACTCGAGCGCACGCGAGGAGTCGGCTTTGGAGAGACCGCTGTCAGTGGACAGCGCGTCGACGAGCTGCGTCTTGTTCATGAAGGGTTCCTTTCGGATGAGAGGCCGGCGAGCCAGGCCATCTCGTAGGGATCAAATACGAGCAAGGCGCGCAGACTAGCGCTAACGGCGGAAAGACCGCTTGCCAGAAAGGATTTGGGCTACCGCGCGAGCTGGGATGAGGTCCCACCCACCCCCGACGACCTGGCCGAGGGATGCCTACCTGGCGAGCTTCTTGCCCGGGTTCAGGAGACCCTTCGGATCGAACACCCGCTTGATCTCCTCGTGCAACCGCAGCGCCCCCTCGGGCCACTGCCGGGCAAGCTGGCCGCTCTTGCACCAGCCCACGCCGTGCTCGCCGCTGATCGAGCCGCCCAGCTCGACGGCGAGCGCGAACAGCTCCTCGGCGGCGGCCGCCGCGGCGGCGAGATCGGCTTGGTTGTGCGGATCCACGAGCAGGTTGGCGTGCACGTTGCCGTCGGCCCCATGCCCCCACGCGCACGAGCGCAGCCCGTGGCGGGCGGCGATCTCCGCGAAGCGCGCGAGCGCCTCGGCGAGCCGCTCGACCGGTACGACCACGTCCTCGCTGACCTTTCCCCCGCGCATCGCGCTCACCGCGCCGGGCACGCGGTCGCGCCATTCCCACAGCGCCGCGCGGTCGGGGCGGCGCAGCTCCAGCGCGCTTGAGCCGAGCACCGCCGCCAATTCGGCGTGCGCCGCGCGCGCCTCTTCGCGCGTGCCGTCGACCTCGGCGAGCAGCATCAGCTCGGCGTGCGCGGGCAGCGGCATCCCGCTGCCCCCCGCCCACGCCCCGGCCGCCATCCGCAACGCCTCGCCGTCGACGAAGTCCAGCGCCGCGGGCACGATCCCGGCGCCGAGCACGTCGAGGATCGCCGCGCAGCCCTGCTCGGGGGTGGCGTGGAAGGCGATCAGCGGCAACGCGGCCTCGGGCGCGGGCATCAGCCGCAGCCGCACGGCGGTGACGATCCCGAGCGTCCCCTCCGAGCCGATCAAGAGGCTCTTGAGGTCATACCCGGCGACGTCCTTGCGGTAGGGGCCGCCGAGCGCGATCGTCTCCCCGGGTGGCACCACCGCCTCCAGGCCCGTCACCCAGTTGCCGGTGACGCCGTACTTGAAGGCGTGCGGCCCCCCCGCGTTGGTGGCGACGTTGCCGCCGATCTGCGACTGCTCGGAGGCGCCGGGGTCGGGCGGGAAGCAGAGGCCGTTCTCGCGCGCGATCCGCTGCACGTGGCGCGTCGGCACGCCGGCCTCGGGCAGCATCCGCCACAGGGCAGGCTCAAGCTCGCGCACCGCGCGCATCCGCTCCAGCGAGCACACCACGCCGCCGCCGGCCAGCCCGGTGCCTCCCCCGTCCGAGACCACCGGCACGGCGCCGCCGGCGAGCCCCGTCCCCCCGCCACGCGGGATCAGCGGCACCTCACGCTCGTAGCAGAGCGCCATCACCGCCGCCACCTCCGCGGTGCTGCCGGGCCGCACCACCAAGTCGGCGCTGCCGCTCAGGCCGCGGCTGCGCGTCGCGTCGTGGTTGTACTGGCTCCACCGCCCCACATGCTCGGCCCCCACCAGCCGCGCGAACTCGGTGTGCAGCGTTGTATCCGCGAGCGTGCCCACCATCTCAGCGTAGACCTTGCACCACCAGCGGCGGGGCGATCGGCGACGGGGACGCTGACGGGGAATCCGCGGTTCCCAGCAGCCGCTCCAACTGACGGCGCATCAGGCGGTAGCCGCTGAATGGGTCGACCGCGGAGTGGCCCAAAACGAAGGTCGTCTTGCGATCGCACAGCGCCGTGTTGGCCGGCAGCAGCGGCGCCACCGGCCCGTCGCGGACCAGTTCCATCTCGCAGCCAAAGGCCCTCGCCAGCAGCCGCATCTGCGCGACGCGGCCGAGGATCGTGGGGCCTGCCATGTTGAACAGGCCGTCACACTCCTGGGCGATCAGCTCGCACAGACGCTGGGCGTAGTCCCACACGTAGGTGGGCGTCCGGCGCACGCCCGCCGGCGCCAGCAGGAGCCGCCCGGAACGCAGCGAGGTCACCCAGCGCAGCGGCTGCCCGGAGCGCCCCCACACGTATGGCACGCGCTCCTCGACTTGCACCGGCAGAGGGGGATTATGGGGGAGGGGGGCTCGCATCTCGGCCCCGCCGGGGATCGCGAGGTTGACGCCGTACACGTCGGCGGGGCGGGTGATCATCCAGCTGCCGCTGAAGCCCTCCACGAGCTGCTCGCGGGTCAGCAGCGAGCGCCCCAGCGCCGTGGTCGGCTCGGCGAGGTCTTCCTCATCCCAGCACTCGCCCGAGGGCCGCGCGCCGCTGAAGACCAGGTCGCAGGAGACCAGCGAGTAACGGGCGCGCACGGCACGCGCGGCGGCCAGCGTGTTCTCGACGCCGAGCCGATCGGCCTCCACCAGCTGCGAGTCGCGCTCCAGGCGCCCATCGCCGCTCGGCGCGCCGGCGTGCACGACGACGTCCGGTTCGAGCTCTTCGGCGAGTGCGACGCAGGCGTGGCGGTCGGTCACATCGAGCTGGGCGGTGCGCGCGCCGAGCAGACTGACGGGCGTGTCACGCCAGGTGCCGAGCACGCTCCAGCTCTGCTGCGAGGCGGCCGCGGCAACATTGGAGCCGATCAGGCCGCTGACGCCGGTTACGAGCAGGCGCACGGAAGCCCCTCGTCAAACCGTCTGCCCCGCTCCTCTCCCTGCAAACCCCCGCGGCGCTGCATTCCCCTGCCGCGCATCGCACCTCACACTATACATCGATGTACGTTTCTATCAAGGTAGGAAGGCGTTGGTTCCGTAGCGCGCGAAGGAAAGTGGCGCCGAGCTGAGGTGATTGGCGAGCATCCAGCGCGACAGTTCGGCGATGTGCGCCGGCTGGATCGTGCCGAGCGGCACCCCGCCGGCATCGAACAGCGGCAGGTAGGCGCGCAGCGAGGCGGCGGTGAGCGCACGCGGCAGCGAGGGGTTGGCGTGCAGCAGCTCCTCCAGCGAGCGGGTGGGGTCGCGCAGCGTGTCCGCGTAGCCACGCACCGTGGCGGCGAGGAAGTCGCGTATCAACGCCTGATCGGAGTGGGCGAGCGCGCGGTGGGTGAACGCCACCAGCCCGGGGTACTCGGGACCGCCGTTGCGGTCCAGCCAGAAGGGTGTAATTCGATGCCTGCCCGCCCCGCCTTCCACTTCGAGACCGACGCCGTCATCGGGGATGAAGCCGGTGAACGCCGCCACCCGGCCGGCGAGCAGCGCCTGCGCGCCGTTGAAGCCGACCGTCACGACGTGCACCTTCGCCGGGTTGCCACCGGCGTGGCGCACCTCGGTGTCGAGCACCGCCAGATCGGAGGGCACCCCGGTGATCCCAACCGTGCGGCCCTGCAGCTGCGCGGGCGAGCGCAGGTGCTCGGAGGCGAGCGCGATCAGCCCGCCGACGGGCCGCTGCACAAGCGCCATCACCGCCTCCTCGCCGGCGCCCTGGTCGATCGCGGTGGCGACGTCGCTGCCGTCGGCCAGCCCGAACTGCGCGCGCCCGGCGCCGACCAGGCTGAGCGGTTCGACGGTCGCGCTGGGGGCAACCACCTGCAGCTCGATGTTCTCCCGCCGGTAGTACCCCGCCGCGAGCGCGCGGTAGATGCCGGCGTGCACCGCGTTGGGCGTGAAGTCGAGGATCAATGTGGCCTTGGTGAGGTGCGCCAGCGCGCCGGGGAGCAGTTTCGGGCCTCCGCTCGAGCCGCATCCGCCAAGTCCCAGCGCCACCGCCGCAATCAGCGCCGCCAGGTGTCGGTATCTTGCAGTCATCGTGAAAAGCGCCATCTCCCCATCGCAGGCGGAAGTGGCTGATGGGCGCACGCTATCGGGAGAACCGGTCGAGGAGCTCTACACCGAGGCCGACCTGCCTGCCGGCATAGGCACCACGGCAGACCCAATTGGGCGCCCGGGGCAGTACCCCTTCACGCGCGGGGTCTACGAGTCGATGTACCGCGGGCGGCTGTGGACGATGCGCCAGTTCGCGGGGTTTGGCACCTCCGAGGAGACCAACGAGCGCTTCCACTACCTGCTCGCGCACGGGCAGACTGGGCTCTCGACCGCGTTCGACATGCCCTCGCTGATGGGCCTCGACTCCGACAGCTCGCGCAGCCTCGGGGAGATCGGGCGCGAGGGCGTGGCGGAGGACACCGTGGAGGACATGAGGACGCTGTTCGCCGGCATCGATCTCGGCGAGGTGTCGGTGTCGATGACGATCAACGCTCCAGCGGCGATCATGCTCGCCTTCTACGTGGCGGCCACCGAGACTCCACTCGAGCATCTCTCCGGCACGATCCAGGCGGACATTCTCAAGGAGTACATCGCCCAGAAGGAGTGGTGCTTTCCGATCGACCCCGCGATGCGCCTGTGCGGGGACATGATCGAGTGGTGCACTCACAGGATGCCGCGCTGGCACCCGATCTCGATCTCCGGGTACCACATCCGCGAGGCCGGGGCGACCGCGCAGCAGGAGCTCGCGTTCACGCTCGCCGACGGCCTCACCTACGTGCGCCAGGCGGTCGAGCGCGGCCTCGACGTCGACGAGTTCGCGCCGCGGCTGTCGTTCTTCTTCAACGCCCAGATCGACCTCTTCGAGGAGATCGCCAAGTACCGCGCGGCGCGGCGCATCTGGGCGCGGGAGATGCGCGAGACCTTCGGCGCGAAGAATCCCCGCTCGTGGCTGATGCGCTTCCACGCGCAGACCGCCGGGGTCAGCCTGACCGCACAGCAGCCGCTCAACAACATCATCCGCACCACGGTCGAGGCGCTCGCGGCGGTGCTGGGCGGCGCGCAGTCGCTGCACACCAACAGCTACGACGAGGCGCTCGCGCTGCCGACCGAGGAGGCGGTGCGCATCGCGCTGCGCACGCAGCAGGTGATCGCCCACGAGACCGGCGCGGCGAGCACCGCCGATCCGCTCGGCGGCAGCTGGTTCGTCGAGGCGATGACCGACCGCATGGAGGCGCGCTGCTACGAGTACTTCGAGAAGATCGAGCAGCTCGGCGGCATGGTCGAGGCCGTCAAGCGCAACTTCCCTCAGCGCGAGATCGCCGACGCGGCCTTCGAGCTGCAGCAGGAGATCGACGCCGGCGAGCGGGTGGTCGTGGGCGTCAACAGCCACGTGCTCGAGGACGAGCAGCCGCTGCCGATCCTGCGCATCGACCAGGCGCTGGAACGCAAGCAGCTCGACCGCCTCCAATCCGCGCGCGCCACGCGCGACGGCGCCCAGGTGGAGCGCACACTCGCCGCCCTGCGCGAGGCGGCGGCGCAGCCCGATCGCAACCTGATGGAGCCACTGCTCGATTGCGCCCGCGCGTGCGCCTCCGAGGGCGAGATCGTCGAGTCGCTGCAGCAGGTGTTCGGGGATTACACCGAGACGCCAGTGTTTTGATCTCTTAACGCGACCTTTGCCTGTCCTTAGGGTGTGGTGACATACCTTGGGGCCGATGCCCGACCGACGGATCGACAGGCGCACCTTCATCAAGGGCGGAGTGGTGGCCGGCGGAGCGCTGCTCGGCGGCACCGCGATGGCCGCCGTAGCCAAAGAGGTCGCGGAGCCGGCGGGCCCGACAACGCCGACGGCGCCCCCACGGACCCGGCGCCCGCCCCAGCAGCCCGCGACAAGTGTGCCCGAGGAAGCGCTCGGCTCGCCGCCGCCGCACCGGCGCGCGCCGGTGCAAGCCGCGCAGCCGAACATCCTCGTGATCGTGGTCGACCAGCTGCGCACGCCGCAGTGGTTCACCGCCTCGCCGACGCTCGCACGGATGCTGCCGAACATCTCCCGCCTGCGCCGCGAAGGGGTCTCCTTCGAGCACCACTACACCGCCTCCAACGACTGCACGCCGGCTCGCTCAACGCTGCTGACCGGCCTCTACACCCACCAGACGGGGTGCATGATCACGGGCGGCTCGACGCTCGACCCCGGCTTCCCGACCTGGGGGACGATGCTGCGCGAACAGGGCTACGAGACCTGGTGGTATGGCAAGTGGCACCTCACGCACAAAGACAACAAGTGGACGGTGCCGCAGAACGCGGGGGCACTCAAGTCCTACGGCTTCGCCGGCGGCACCTACCCCTCGCCCGACGGGGGTCCCGGCCAGGGCTGGCGCGTGGACCCACTGATCGCCAACCAGTTCGAACAGTGGTTTTCCGAAAATGGCGACTCGGCACAGCCGTGGTGCACGACCGTGTCGTTCGTCAACCCGCACGACATCGCCTGGTGGCACAAGTGGAGCGAACAGGTTCCCCCCGAGCGCACCTCGCCGGCGCTGGTGAGGGGACTGCCCCCCAACTACGAGACGCCGGCGATGCTCGAAGCTCAGCACAAGCCCCTGCTGCAGCTCTCGCTGCAGCAGACCGCGGCGAGATCGTTTGGGCCGGTGCCGTTCACGGGCCCGAACGCGCTAAGGAAATGGGAGCAGTTCATGGACCTGTACGTGAAGCTGCAGCGCAACGTCGACGAACACATCGGCCAGGTGCTGCGGACGCTCGAAAGCAACCCGAATGTGGCGGCGAACACCGTCGTGCTGTTCACCTCCGACCACGGCGAGTACGGCGCCTCGCACGGCCTGCGCGGCAAGGGCGGCGGCGCCTACGAGGAGGCGATCAGGGTGCCGCTGATCGTCAAGGACCCGCGCGGTGCGCTCACCTCGGCGATCCGCCGGCCGCGGATGCAGCTGACCTCCAGCGTGGACGTGGCGCCGCTGCTGCTGCGGATCGGCAGCGGCTCCG
>JBEKYV010000095.1:0-9823 GCA_049510515.1 Solirubrobacteraceae bacterium
TGCTGGTGACCTACCTCGACCCGGTGTGCACCACCGACTGCCCGATCATCGCCCAGGAGCTCAAGCAGGCCGACAGCCTCCTCGGCGGCGAAGCCCGCAATGTAGATCTCGTGGCGATCGACGCCAACCCGCTCTACCGCTCCCCCGCCTACCTGCGCGCGTTCGACCACCAGGAGCGCCTCGAACAGCTGCCCAACTGGATCTACCTCACGGGCAGCGTCGCGGAGCTGCGCCGCCTGTGGAGCTCGTTTGGCGTCGAAATCTACGTGCCGGGAGGCGGCGCGATGGTCGACCACCCCGACGGCGCGGCGATCATCGACCGCGAAGGCCACATCAGATCGCTCGCCAACTTCGACCCGGGCCCCGCGACGGCGAGCACGAAGTCCTCGTTCGCCGTCACCCTCGCGCAGGCCGCGCGACAGGCTCTCACCGAGGCATGAAAGCCAACGCACCGCGCTTCTCGCGCCACCCGGCGCGGCGCAGCGCACCGCAAAGACGGACGGCCGCGCGTGTACTCGGACCGGCAGCCGGGTGTCTGCCCGCACGTGGACGGGCAACCGCCAGCCTGCTCCTGCTCTGCGTGCTTGCGTCGGGGCTGGCCGCGTGCGGCTCCAGCAGTGGGAATGGAAGCGGCAGCACAACGGAAGCGCTCTCGACGCCGCTGGCGACATCCCTGCCGGGCGCCGGCGGCAGCTGGGCACTGCTCCCAGCGGGGGCAAGCTCAGGCGAAGAACACTTCTGGGAGCTGCTCCACCGCAGCGCGGGCAGCTCGCAATGGTCGCTGGCGACCCCACCGGGTGTGCAGGACAACGGCGGTCTCGCGATCGCCGCGGCGGGTGACACACTGCTTGCGGGGTTCCTGCCGAGCTACAACCTCCACTTCTCCCCGCTGGCGCTCACCACCGATGGCGGCACGAGCTGGACGCCCACTCCCGTCCCCTTCCCAAGCGGCCTCACCGGTGTGCCCGACTCGCTCGCCCTGGGCTCGAGCGGCACGACCTACGCGCTGCTCGCCAACCACGGGGGCGAAATCGTCGTGGGCAACACGCAGGGCGGCGAATGGCGCCCCCTCACGACCGCGCGAGCGCTCGCCACGACCCCGCTCACGCCCAGCCCTACCGCGCGCATGCCCGGCACCACCCCGCGAACGAACACCACCCCACCCACTCCCACCGCCATCCCGCTCGCGCGCGGCTGCGGACTGACGAGCATCAACGCTATCGCAAGCCTCCCCGCCGAAGGCGTGCTGGCAGGCGGCACCTGCGCCAAAGCGGGGCAGATCGGCGATTACGCCTACGCGCACGGCAGCTGGCGGGCCGCAGCGCTCCCAACACCCGCCTCGCTGCGTGGCATCCCCAGCCGGGTGTTGTGGCTGACGTCCACGGGCGCCGCGACGCTCACTCTGGTGGACTTCCCCTCCCCTTCCCAGAACACGCTCCTCGCCGCCTGGAGCACCGACGGCGGCCGCCGCTGGGCTGAGTCCCCACCACTCGTGATGGGCGCCAGAGAAGACCTGGTCGCTGCCGGCCCGGCGCCGCACGACCAGACGTTCCTCCTCCTCAGCACCCCGCACGGAAATCGACTCCGACTCGGAGCCCCCGCCACCCCCTGGCGCGCAACGCCCCGCCCCCCCGAAGGCACGGCGACCGCGGTGGTGGGTGGCAACGGCGAGATCGACGCGCTGGCCGTCCACGTGTACAACATCGTCGACTGGCGGCTGGTCGGCACGCCGGGGGTGTGGCAGAGAGTCGGCACGCTGCACGTCACGGTGTCCACTTCCTCGCACTGAGCGCAGATTGGCGAGGCACGCGCACACGCAGCGGCTGGGCGCGAAGGCTGCCCGCCCACGCCAGCGCGATCACTGCGCCACCGATCACGAACACGATCCACGCGATCGCGTCGGGGGAGCCGGACGCGGTGGTGGGCGCCCGGATGCCGCGCGGGATGCTCAATGGATGACCGGCCGCGGCGGCCACGTGCTGCACCGCCAGCAGCGCGGCGCTACCAAGGCTCGCGCCCGCCACCACCCCTCGCAGGCTGGCTAGCGCCGCCTGCTCGGGGCCGAGCGATCCGTTGGTGCGATACAAGCCGAAGCCGTCCGGCATGATCACGAGCAGCGTGCCCTTATACACGAGCGAGAGCTCGTCGCCGAGGAAAGCGGCATAGCTCTGGGGTTGGTTCCACAGTTCGGTCACCGAGCCGAGGTCCGCCGAGGATGCGACCAGCGCCGCGCGCAGCGGGAAGCCGTCGTGGTCGGCCTCCCTCAGCAGCGCCGTCAGCTGGGCCTGCTGGCCGGCGGAGACGCCCGCATCCCAGGGCAGGAACAGGGTTTGTGTGACCAGCACGTCGCTGGCGGGGTCACCGTCGGCGCGCGCCGATCCGGGAACCCAGCCTGCCGCCAGGGCGACTACGACGATGGATGCCGCCACCACCGACCTCAGGCGAATTGCCACCGCCGAAGTGTAAGCGCCTCATGTGGGCGCACGTGCCGGCATTTGCGCTGCTCGGAGTCGTGGCGGCGATGAGCGCGGTCCCGGTCGCGGCTTCCGCGCATGGGCCGGTCGCCCCATCCGCGACCAGCTACCTGGCAAGGGTCAGCCAGGCCCCGGCGGAGGTCGATGCGAAGGTGGTTGACGGCTACCTGCGGCTGTGGCTGCGGGTGCCGCCGTCCGAGACGGTCGTAGTGTTGGACTATCGCGGTGCCCCCTACCTGCGCTTCTCGCGCTCGGGGGTGTATGTCAACGAACGCTCGGAGATGTACTACCTCAACCAAACGGTCCCCGAGATTCCTCCTCCGCACCTCACCCGCAGCACCCCGGCAAAGTGGCGGCGGGTGAGCGAAGGGCACGAATACGAGTGGCACGATGGCAGGATCGGCTCCCTGGCCGCGACCGTCCTTGCGCCGGGGACCTCATATGTGGGCAGGTGGAGCGTGGCTGTGCTGCGCAACGGACACTTGAGCGCCGTCGCCGGCGGCCTGTGGCACGCCCCCAACCCGTCGCTGGTCTGGTTCTGGCTGATCGTGGTGCTGATCGCCTGCCTGCTGGCGGCATGGCGGCTGCCGCGGCCCGAGCTGCATGCGCGGCTCGCCCGCCTGCTCGCGGTGGTGGTGCTGATCGCGCTCGCCGTCGGCGGCGTCGGGCGGGAGCTTCACGGCCGGCCGAACGTCTCCGTCGAACAGCTCGTTCTGACCGTGATCCTGCTCGCCTTTGCGGCGTGGGGAGTGAGCCGGGCGCTGCGCGATCGAGTCGGCTTCGTCCTCGACCTGGCGATCGGGTTCGTCGTGCTGTGGATGGGCTTCGAACTGCTCTCCACGCTGGTGCACGGCTTCGTGCTCACGGCCGTGCCCGCGTTCGTGGCGCGGTCCGCGGCGGTGTTGTGCATCGGCGGCGGCCTCGGGCTCATCCTGCTGGCGGTGCGCATCGCCGTGGATGACTCCCGCGTGCCCGGTGGAAGCTCCTCCTGACGGTGCGGCCCTTTTCCCTGGCTCGGCTTCTCGCCATGTTGTTCCTCGTCGCTTGCGCGCTGCCTGGATGCGGAACGGCGCGCCTCCGCTCGGAGTCCGCGGCGGGGATCCCGAAGGCCCTGCTCCTGGAGGCACGTCCGATCGGCGCGGGCCCACGCTTTCATCCCGCTCCAACCGGCGGGGTGGTCGGTCACTGCGCGCGCCAGCTGGGTCCGCGTCGCGCCGTTCACGTCGAGGTGTTCGCCGCCAACCGGGTCGTGATCGTGCCGGCGGGTATCGGCGTTCGTCCCCCTTTGACCCTGTCGGCTGGGCGGATCGCCGGCGCCCGCTGCTACGGCGGGCTGGTGACGCTGGAACCCACCGGAGTGGTTTTGGTGCGCGCACACGAGCCCATCCCCCTCTCCTCCCTCTTCCGCTCCTGGGGCCAGCCGCTTTCGCCTTCGCGACTGGGCCCGTTCGTGGCCTCCCCCGGCACGCACGTGGCGGTGTTCGTCGACGGGCGGCGCTGGCGGGGGGCGCCGGGGAGCGTGCCGCTCCTGTCGCACTCCGAGATCGTGCTCGAGGTGGGCCCGCACGTCCTGCCCCATAGGTCCTTCGCGTTTCCACCGGGATTGTGAACGTTCACGCCACTGCGCGCTCCCTGCCTGGCAGCAGCGGGAACGAGCGCTGCGGGCGGGAGGGCAGGATGTAGTTGGCGCGTCTCAGCACCAGCATGAACGCGTTGATTCCGTTGTTGACCGTGTCGGTGATCGCTGGGTTTTCGAGCTGCGCGGAGCTCGCGTTCATCGCGTTGCGAGTGGTGATGAAGTCCTCGATCGTGCGTTGCAGCGAGACGAAGTGCAGCCCCGCCTGCCCGCCGTCGACGGTGTCGAAGTCGCGCCGGATGATCAGCGGCTTGCCGCCCCGCCGTGCGCGAGCCGAGGTCTGGGCGTGCCCGATCACGCCGTAGCGGTTGATCGCCTCTCCCAGCAGTTCGGGATCGCCGGCCGCGTCGGTGGTGAAGTGGCTGACCTGCTCGGGCGTTACCTGCGGTGCGTACATCAGCGCCACCCGCTCGCGCTCCTCGAGCTGTTCATACCAGCTGTCCAGCCGCAAGCGCATGTAGCTGACCTGCATCGTCGTGCCGCCCGCCCACGGTCCGTCGGCGATCGTGACCGACTGCTCGGTGGCCTGGTTGCGGCGCAGGCTCGACTTGAAGCCCATGAACAGCGGCGAGCCCTTCGGCACTGGGTTGCCTTGGGGGATCCCGCCTGTGTTCTGGTGCGCCGCGGGCAGCCCGGGGCCCACGAACCCCGTCCGCGTTTCCCGCCAGTTCAGTGCGCGGGAGATGTCGAGCGGCCCGTCGGCCCCCGGGAGTGAGGTGCCGCCTCGCAGCGCCGCCTCGACGGCCGTCAGCCGCAGCGGGTCGTCGCAGGCGAGGTGCAGGCAGAGGTCATAGTCGTCGATCGCCGGCAGCTCAAAGTCCGAGAGGCCCTTCGCACGCGGGATCGGCGAGGCTACTCCGAGCGTGCGCTCGAAATAGCTTGGCCCCCATCCGGCGGCGAACAGCAGCCCGGACGGGCTCCACTGGTAGGCACGCTCGAGCGTGCGCAGCGCGGCCTCGAGCATCCGTGCGGCGGCGGGTGTGGCGCTGCCCTCGACGTCGAACAGCAGCAGCCGGTCATAGCGTGGTGGGATCGGATTGCCGTAGGAGTCGCGCGTCAGCGTCTCATCCCATGCGTGCTGGCGCTCAGGCAGGCCGGCGGGCTGGGCGCCGAGTGCCACCAGGGGCAGCGGCCTGGGGTTGCTGAGTGCGCGGTCCAGCCCCAGCCCGACGGCCACGCCGCCGGCCGCCAGCGCGCCCGCGCGAAGCAGCAGATGCCTGCGCGTCAGCCCCGTGTCGCGCTCGGGCATATCAGGCTCAGGTCGGCTTCCAGGGGAATGTGAAGCTCACCTGGTGAGGCTTCAGCCACACGTTCGCGTATTCGACGTGCCGCGCCGACACAGGAGGGCTGATCAGCAGGCTCAGCTTGTAGGTGCCGGGGCCGGGCAGGGTGACGTCGTTGCCGTAGTGCGGGCCCATGTAGCGGGCGATCATCGGCCACTGACGCTCGTCGAAGACGACCTTGCCGTTCTTGGTGATCGTCGCCCACACGGTCGCGTAGGGGATCGGCACGCCGGTGTCGGCGTCGTTGAGCATCACCATCAGGTGAAAGCTCGCCTTTCCCGGCTTCACCACCTGCTTGCTGGTGCCGTCATAGACGACGAACGGCACCGGGGTCATCACCTGCGCGGTGATCTTCATGCCCTGCCAATCCGCCGTGCCGAGCACCTGAACCGGCACCGGCTTGACCCCGTTCGCCGTCACGCCCCCGGGGGAGGAGCTCGCGCTCATGTTCATGGTCGGGGCTGCCGAGCCCGTGCCGGCGCTCGGGGTGGTGATCGATGTGGACATCGCCGGTGCCGACATCGACGCCTGCTTGTCGGCTTTGGCGCAGCCCGCCAGCAGCGCGATCGCCGCGAGCGCCCCGGCGGCGAGGCTCGCGCGCCGTGCCGCTCCGCGGGGGCGAGGCCGTCCGGCGGGGGTGAGCGGGTACAGCGCGAGCGCCAGCAGCACGAACAGCAGCCCCGCGTTCGGGTCGGTCGCGCCCCCTTCGAAGATCCCACCAAAGCCCTGCCCAAGCACCCAGTAGAGGAGGTTGAGCACGATCGCCAGCACGAGAAACTGCCGCGGGCGCCAGTCGATCGCGACGGCAATTCCGAGCACGGCCGACACCGCCGCAAGCAGGAGCGCGATCACGAGGCCGTTGCCCTGTGCGCCTTCGGCGGCCCAATCCTGCACGGTGCTCAACCAGCTCATACCCGACGGAGCCGCATTGATCGCATCATGCGTCGCGTTGGCGCTGCTGTTGGGACCCATCAGCCACAACCACGCCATCACCAGCCACAGCGCGGCCCAGGTGAGCTTTGCGCCTCGCACCCCGAGCAGCCCACCAGGCTGCCCGTTCGGCCACACCAGCATGCCGACGATCGCGTACAACAGCGCGGCCCCCGGCGCGCCCGTGAGCGGGTTGGCCATGTTCATGAACAGCATCCCGAAGCCCTCGCCAACCCACCACACCACCAGCACCCACGCAAACGACCCGCCAAGCGCGAGCTTGACGGTCGGGCGGTACAGCAGCCCGAAGCCGATCGCCAGCTGGGTCAGCGCGAACAGCGTGTTCCACACAGCCAGGTTGTGCTGGGCCGTATGGGCGCCCCATTCGATGCTGCTCGCCAGCCACCCCGGCTGACCGGAGGCGTTGGCGAGCAGGAACCGAACGAAGCCCCCCGAGTACATGAACGACTGCAGCTGCAGTCCCCCGTCCAGCAGCCAGATCACACCGAGGGCGGACTGGATCGCACGACGGTGGTCAGAGGCGAAATACGCGTGCGCGCGGGCGAGCACGGTGCCGCCACGCGCGCGTCCACTCTGCCCCTCCTCCATCGGTCTCACATCGCTAGCAGTGCTGGCGCTCATGCTGTGGCTCTCCTTTTACACGCGATCTGATCAACCCCGGGCAGGGGCAGCTCTTGTTCGCCGCCGGGCCCACCTGAGCCCGGTCCGCCACGGGGTTCTTGGGTTAGTCGTGCTAGCGACCACCCGAGTTCCCGGCACGCTCAAAGCGTCAGGGTTGCAATGGGGCCTGGGGCTCTCGGGGCAGGAGGCGGTGGCCGTCGACGACCGCAGTGGCCAGGTCGATCAGCTTGCGGTCGTCCTGCTTGTGGTGCTCGTCGGGGTGGCGATGTCGGTTCGGATCCTCAAGCAGTACGAGCGCGCTGTGATGTTCCATCTGGGCAAGGTTCGCGACGGGGCGCGCGGGCTGGGGCTGATCTTCTTCGCACCGCTGATCAACCAGGTTCATCGCGTGTCGCTACGGATCGTCACCATGCCGATCCAGTCACAGGGCATCATCACCCGCGACAACGTCAGCATCGACGTCTCCGCCGTCGCCTACTACCGCGTCGATGACCCGATCCGCTCGGTGGTGGCGATCGAAAACGTCGAAGAGGCGATCAACCAGATCGCCCAGACCACGCTTCGCGCTGTGGTGGGTCGTCATACACTCGACGAAACGTTGTCTGAGACAGACACGATCAACAAGAACATTCGCGAGATCCTCGACGTGCACAGGCCAGCACGACGGCTGGGTCTTGGCGCGAGCAAGAGCGAGCGGTCGTATTGACGTAGTGCGCCGTACGACACGGCCCATTGAGCCCTAGCTCACTCCGGTGTTGGACGCGCCCGAGATGACCAGAACAGGCTCACCCCGTTGCACTTTCTGCACGTCTCAGCGGGTCTTGACGGGCCTCGGTGGGGTAGCTCGCCCTCGGCCGGAACGCCAGCAGATGAGGCGTTTGGCCTGTATCTGGCTTGTATACTAAAGCGGGGGACCGAGGAATCGAACCTCGAGCAAGGGTTTTGGAGACCCCCATGTTACCGTTACACCAGTCCCCCGAAAGTGCCCATTTGCAGGCATTTCGTGTATGTCGCGTATGTCGTTTGGGCTCAGCGGAGGGGCGGCGTAAGGCCGCGCGTAAGTGGCGCCAAGCGAATTGTGGCGCCCACCACCGCGTCCCGGGCCCAAGGATACCCCCGAAGGCGTCCCGGAGCGGCCCTGCGCTGCGTGGAGCGTCTGAGCTTCGGCGCTCCCGTCGGCGTTCCGTCGTCTGCGGCTGATCGCGGCGCTACTGGCCCGGCCCCTGCTCTCGTGCGTGGCCATGCGTGTGGCCGCGCCCGCCGATTGGCTGCCACGCTGGCAAAGACGGCCGGGGGCAAGCGGGCGATCGCTTCGACAACTGCTCGTGCAGGAGCATCTTCATCCTGGGTCCAGGCCGTCGCGGGGGCAGGAAGCTCCCAGGGCGATTGGCGCGTGCCGATCGACAGGGGCCTTCGCCTGCCGATCCGGCTTGCCGCGCTCGGTCTTCCGGGCGCTAGCGAGCCTCACGCCATCGATCGTCGTTTGCGAGGAGTAGGCGATGGCCTCCCGGACAGCGCTGAGAGCGCCGCTTGCGAAGCAGCCGCGTGTGTTGTTGAGCAGGAAGGAGGCCGCGGCGTCGCTCTCGATGAGTCTCAGCCATTTCGAACGGTACGTGCAGCCATCGGTGCCGTGCGTGTACTGCGGGCAGCTGCGGCTGTACCGCCTGGGAGACCTGGAACTTTGGGCGGAGAGCCACCTGACGGGCCGTTTGCGCTGAGGAGGAGGCGCGCTCATGGGTAAGCGGCGCAATACCGACAAGCGTACTCGCTGGCCTTGTATCGTCGCTCGCCATCGAGTGGGCTGCCCGGCCATCGATGGAAAGCGCTGCCGGTGTCAGCCCGGCTACATGGCCCGCGTGTGGGATCCCACACGGCGCCGGCCGGTCTCCTCCCCCACCTACAGCACGCCGGGGGAATGCTTGAACTGGCAGCAGGACACGCGTGCAGCGTTTCGGCTCGCTGGCGCGCCGCCCACGCTGCTCTCCCCGCCGGACAGCACGCCCTCATCGGGCGCGCCGCCGCAGCTCCCGCCGCCTACAGACCTATCACGCCTCGCGGCCCGGCTCACTGTCCGCGAAGTCTCCGATCGGTTCATCGTCGCGATCAGGGAGGGAACCGCCCTGAACAAGAAGGGCAAGCGCTACAAGGAGAGCTCAATCTGCACGATCGAGAACGCGCTGCGAGGCCGCATCGCCGATGAACTCGGAGCCCTGCCCGTGGACGATGTGCGACGCGGTCACATCCAGACATTCATCGATGAGATGGTCGCCGAAAAACTGTCGGGTGGCCGTGTCAGGAACATCGTGAACGCGCTGCGCTCGCTGTATTCCTACGCGATCCCCCGCGAACTCGCGCTGACCTCACCGGTTACGAGCATTCTGCTTCCGGCGATAGACGAGAAGCCGCGGGATCGCATCGCGACGCCCCTTGAACTCCAAGAACTGCTTGGCCCGCTTGAGCCAGCCGACGCCATGCCGTTCGCGCTGGCAGCTTATGCGACCGCACGCAGCCAGGAGATCTTGAACCTCCCGTGGGAGGCGGTCGACTGGGAGACGAAAGCCATCGCAGGCGCGACAGAAAGCCGGGACGCGGCGGACTACCAGCAGCGGCTGGAATTGTATCGCGGCGGACGGGCGTATCGGCAGGAGCCGCGAAGCGGATCGCCGGTCGAGATCGCGACTGCGGAGCAGTAATCCGGCCGGCAACTGTTGCCACGGTCGATGGGATCGTAGCGCACCATTGCGGTGAACCTCGTGGCTGCACAGTGCAGAGTACTCATCGCCTGGGCTCCAGCAGGCCAAGGTAGCGGATGCCGGAATCGTCCCGCGCGGTGATGTCCACGTAATCGTACTTGCGCT
>JBEKYV010000096.1:0-9816 GCA_049510515.1 Solirubrobacteraceae bacterium
GATCAGCTCCCGTTCGAAGCCCTCGATCAGGTTGCCCGACCCCAGCTCGATGAGCTGGTCGCGCCCTTCTCCGCCGCCGAACGGCTCCTCGGTGCCCGCCTCCGCCACGAGCGCGCCGGTGTAGTCGATGACCACGAAGTCGCCCTCGGCCGCCGGGCGCTCCACGGCCTCAAGGCGCGCGAGGCGCTCGCGCAGCCCATCGAACTCGCGCTGCAACTGCTCCTCTTTCACCTCCGGCTCGGCGCGGCCAACCTCAAGGCCCTTGTACTCCCCGAGCGTGGCGCGCGGGAGCACGCCGATCTCGAAGGAGAACTCGAGGCTCTCCCCGCGCGGAGGAAGCTCGCCGAGGTCGAGGTCGGGATCGCCGACTGGCACGATCGCGGTGCTCTCCAGCGCGTCCACATACCACTGCGAGATCGTGTCGCGCACCGCTTCGTCGAGCACCGCCTCACGGCCGACGCGCTGGATCACCAGCGGCGCGGGCACCTTGCCGCGGCGAAAACCCGGCAGTTTCAGCTTGCTCCCCAGCTCGCGCGCCTTGCCCTCCACGCGCCGCTCGAGCTCCTCGGGCGCCACCGTCACCTGCACGCGCACGCGCGATTCGGGCAGCTCGGTGATGGTCGTCGTGAGGGCGCTGGGCATGGCGGCGGTGTTCGCCCCCGGGTGCTCGCGGGCGAACGTGCCCGGCACGATACCGTGCCGCCCGATGCCGAGCCCCCCTCGCCCCGGTCCCGGCGCATGCCCGCCCCGCCCTCGCGCACGCCCGCGGAGTGGTCGCCTGCGCAGAGCAGAGCGATGGTGGTGGACCGGACCACTCGGCCACCTCGTGGGCGTCGGTGCGGACTTCATGCAGGCGCTGGCACGCTATGTACGCCTGCGCTTGGCCGCACGACGGCAGCGGCCCCACTGAGGGCCACTCCGGCGACCGGTGGCAGCGTGATGGCGGGGCCGGCTGCACGAGGCTGCGCAAACGCGCCGGGCCAGGTGGCGGTGATCGGGCGCGGGCGGCCGATACCGTAGCCCTGGGCGTAGTGGATGCCGTAGCTGTGCACCAGCTCGCGGGTGGCATCGTCTGTGACGAACTCGGCGACGGTTTCGGTGCCGAGCTGGCGCGCCACGCCGGCGATCGCCTTCACCATGATCTGGTCGCGTTCGCAGTGCACCAAGCCGCGGATGAACTCGCCGTCGATCTTGAGCGTGTCGAAGGGGATGTGTTTGAGGTAGAAGAACGACCCAAACCCGGCACCGAAGTCGTCCAGCGCGAAGCCGCAGCCGAGCTCGCCGAGGCGCTGGGCGAACTGCTGGGCGAGCTCGATGTCGGCGATCGCGGCGGTCTCGGTGATCTCGAAGGTCAGACAGGTGGGATCGATCTCGGCGAGCGCCAGCTCGCGCTCGACCATCGCAAGCAGCTCGGGGTCGGTGACCGAGGCGCCAGAGATGTTGACGTCCAGCTGCAGGCGCTCACCACGCAGTGCCTGGCGGGCGATCAGGTCGATCGCCCCTCCGATCACCCAGGCATCGATCGCCTGCACGAGTCCGACCTGCTCGGCGGTCGGGAGAAAGGCCATCGGGGCGATGTGCTCGCCATCCTCGGCCACCATCCGCAGCAGGATCTCGTGGCGAGCCACGGCGCCGCTGCACAGCTCCAGCAGCGGCTGCTCGTAGAGCACGAAGCGAACCGAAGCCGGGGGAAGCTCGCCGTCGGCGAGCATCCCCGTTTCGGCCAGCTCGAGCGCGGCGCGGATTCGCTGCGCCCAACCCAGGGCGTCGCCAGCGTGAGGTGGTGGTTGCACCATGGGGCCTCCACAATTCGCCGGCGCAGGCCGGTGGCCCTTCTCATTGCAACCGGCCTTGCCGGCGCCGCAAGAAAACGGGAGGCCCTCGCGGGGACGCAACCACAAGCTCGACCCGCACCTCGCCAGTCGAGGCTGTCGTCGGTGCACATGTTCTTTTTTTCGAGCCCCTACCAAATGAGAATAAGACCCGATCTCATCTGGTAGGGACGGGAATCAGACGTATTGCCAACAGGCTCCTACCCGCTGGCCGAACAGTGTCTACGCACCGACCGGGGCAGCCACCGCCCCGAAGGAGAGCGCCACGCCGCGGGGTACCACCAGCACCGCGCCGGCGTCGTCCTCGACGAGGCTGAGTGCGGCGGCGCTGAGCGCCACCTGGCCCTGACCGGCCTCCGGCCGGGAGCCGAGCACGAGCAGGTCGGCGTCATGGCCTCTGGTGGCGGGATTGACGCTCGCTCCGATCGCCTGCGCGAGCGCGTTGGCCGTGGTCTGGGCGCTCGGGTCGGTGGGGTCCTCGGTGACGGCGATCCGCTGCACCGGCTCACCCTCGGCGCCGGCGAGACCGGCGGAGGCAATCGCGATCGCGAAGCGCCCGCCGTCGAGCAGACGCTGCGCGGAGTTACCGACCGTCACGTGCCGCGGCGCGGTGTGGGAGTCCGAGCAGAACACGATCGCATCGGCGCCCTCGCGCTCGGCGAGCGCGCGCAGCCCCTCGGGGGTGGAGCGGTCGGCGACGACGTGGACCGCGGCGGGCACCCCCAGCAACTCGACGCCGCGCTGCAGCAACGCCTCGGCCTCCTGCTCTGCGAGCACCTCACGCTCGGGCTCGGGCTCCTGGGTGTGACGCACGTACGCGAGCGCCACCTCGGCGCCGGCGCGGGCGAAGACACGACCGAGGGCGATTGCGTCGTCCTCGTTGTTGGTGCCGTCGTAGGAAACGATGATCTTGGTGGCAGACATGGTTGTGGCTCCTGGTTCTAGTGGTGGTGGAAGTCTTGGGTTGCGGTACGACTGCAAGTCGCGGTGGATCTCACGCGCCACCGGTTCGATGACCGCGTGCCAGGCGGCGGTACGCCTCAGCCGGCACTCGGTCGTGCCCCGCCCTGCTCGCTCTGTCGACCCGTCGGCTCATTTCTCCTTCAGCCTGACACCTTCCTGCCATCATCACAAGTGATTCTTTTTATAGTTGCGATAAGCTGTGCTTATGCTGAACGTCAGCCGTCTCCGAGTTCTCAGGGAGGTCGCCCAGCGCGGCTCCTTCTCGGCGGCGGCCGAGTCGCTTTCCTACACCCAATCGGCGATCTCGCAGCAGATCGCGGCGCTCGAGGCGGAGACGGGGCTGACGCTGCTTGAACGCCTGCCCCGCGGGGTGCGCCTGACCGGCGCCGGGCGCACGCTGGTCGAACACACCGACGGGATCCTCGCCCGTCTGGAGGCCGCCGAGGAGGAGCTCGCCGCGCTGGCGGGCCTGCGCGGGGGGCAGCTGCGGATGGCCTCGTTCCCGACCGCGGGCGCAACGCTGATGCCGGTGGCGATCGCCTCCTTCCGCGAGTCCTACCCCGAGGTGGAGCTGACGCTCGCCGAGGGCGAGCCGCAGGAGATCGCCCCGCGGCTGCGCGCGGGCGAGTTCGATCTCGCCCTGCTGTTTGAGTTCGAGCAGACGCCGGAGGAGGGCCTCAAGCGCGTCGAGCTGCTGGAGGATCCGCTGTACCTCGCGCTGCCCCCCGGCCACCGGCTGGCGGGCAAGCGTGCGCTGCGCCTGGAGCAGCTGGGCGGCGAGGCGTGGGTGCAGACCTCGCAGACGAGTCCCTGCGCGCGCCACGTGGTGCGCTGCTGCCACGCGGCGGGGTTTGAGCCGAACGTGACCTTCGAGAGCGACGACTACCTGACCGTGCAGGGACTCGTGGCTGCGGGCGTCGGCGTGGCGCTGATCCCCGAACTCGCGCTGCTGCACCCCGACCGCGAGGACATCGTCGTGCGCGCGCTCTCCCCCCACCCCCCCACACGCAGCGTGATCGCGGCGCTGCCGGGGAAGGTGGGCTCCCGCACCCGCATGATCCCCGCCGCCTCGGCGATGCTGCGCATCCTCGAAGAGGCCGCCGCCGCACGCGAGCCGCTGCTGACCTAGACGGGGATTCGTGCCGGAGGCACGTGTCTCCGGCTTCTGTCGAAACGGGGATGCTCGCCGGAGGCGAGTGTCCCCCGGCCTCGGTCGCGCGCACGGCGGCGTGAGGAGAGCTTTGGAAAACTCCGCCGACTACCCCGCCTTTGGCGAACCGATGTTGTTCACGGCAGGCGGTGGGGGCCGATATGGAAGTGGCTCCACGGCCCCCGCTCGAATGGCCGCAGGCCGAGCACGTATTGCTGCAGCACCAACCCGCCCAGCACCCTGTAGCCGAGTTCGGTCGGGTGGATGTCCACCAGCGGCGTGCACATGTTGGTGAGCAGGCAGATCGTCGGCGCTTCGCGCGCCCCCGGCGGGTTGAACAGCGGCAGCGGATCGGCGAAGCGCGCACCCACACCGGCAGCGACTTTGGCCTCGACTTCGTTGAGATCGGCGGTGAGCGCGTCCCCCCCGGTGATCGTTTCCCCGAACGGGTTGTAGAGGCCGAGCACGATGATCTGCGCGTGCGGCGCCGCGGCGCGCAGCTCGCCGAGGATCAGGCCGAGGTTGGCGCCAATCTTGGCGAACACCGCTGGAGCGCCGGCGGCGATGCAGGCCGCTTCCAGTTTGCAGGTGGTCTCGATCAGCCCCAGCGCGTCGTTGGCGCCGATGTCGATCGTGATCGGGTTGACGCTGCCCGGGTGCGCTTCCAGGTAGGCAACCGCGTCGGAGAGCTGTGAGGAGTCGGGGCCGCCGGCGTAAGGATGGTGGAGTGGAAACTCCAGTTGGTAGGCGCACGGCCCTTTGATGAAGGATTCCGTGGTCTCCCCCGGGCAGCCGTCGTTGACGATCTGCAGCCCGGGGTCGAACAGTTTGAGCACGTTGGCAAAGTCGTTGACGTAGCCTGTTTCGTAGTCGGCGGGATTCTCCTCGGGGTAGAGTTCGTCGAACTTCCCCTGCGAGTAGCCAAACGCCAGCGAGTCGCCCAGCGCCAGGTAGGAGGTGGGCACCGGCGACCTGAAGCCAGGTCGCGACGGAGCCGCCGGCCCAGCGGCCGCCGGGCCATGCGCCATCGCGGGGCCGGCGAGCAGCGCGATCCCGCACAGCACCGCGGAGAGGATGCCCAGCAGCGCCAACGAGCGCCGGCCGAGCCGAAGATGGGAACGGAACGTGACAGTCATCGCATTTGCCTCCCTCAAGGCGCGGGTTGCTCGCCACGAGCACTCGCTGGGCGGGCGGTCATCCAGCTGCGGCCAGCCGCCACGACGCTCGTTATGTCAACTCAACGTAGCTCGATGGTTGGTTCTTGTCAAATAGGAACACACCTCCCGTCGTTGGCGCACACCTTGTCGGTGGTGGGTCTTCAGGAGCACAACCACGGCGGGCGAACTGCTCGACCTTCGACTCAGCTGGGTCGGCCTCCTACGACTCAGACGGGTGGGCCTGCGTGCCGATGAGGGAAGCGTGGATGCCTCTGCGTACGCCTTCACGTACGGGGTACGCCGTACGCGCAGCACGCTGCGCGCCTGGCGGCAGGCACACTGGAGGATCTTGGGCCGCTGGGCCGCCGGCTCCGCGGTCGCGGCACTCGGGCTGCTGGCCGCGGTGCTGGTCGTCTCCGCGCTCTCCAGCGCAGGTGCCGAAGCGATCCCGCCCGAACCGCCGTTCGCCGTCGGGCACCTCGCCGACGTCCCAGGCATCCTCGGCCACAACCTGCTGGTGCTGGCACTGCACGCGATGGCGTGCGTGGCCGGCTTCATCGCAGGCAGCTCGCTACCGCTGCAGGCCGACTCCCACCACGGCGTCTCGCGCTGGGTGCACGAACACGGAGGGCGAATCGCGATCGCGTTCGTCGTGTGCGCGACCACATTCTCCCTGTCCGCCCAGGCCTACCTGCTCGGAGACCGGCTCGCCGCCTTCTCGCACGAGCTCAACGTGCCCGCCGCGCGGCTGCTGCTCGCCGTTCTGCCGCACGCCGTGCCCGA
The DNA here is from genome assembly GCA_049510515.1 of Solirubrobacteraceae bacterium. Lineage (GTDB taxonomy): Bacteria > Actinomycetota > Thermoleophilia > Solirubrobacterales > Solirubrobacteraceae > Palsa-744. The sequence continues at coordinate 5,886 of JBEKYV010000096.1, forward strand.
GCTGATGGCGCTGTTCCTCCCGCTCGCCGCCTGGATCATGGCCAGCCGCCGCGGCGAGTGGGACCAGTTGCTCGCGGCGACGTTGGTGACGGTGGCGGTCGCGATCCCGGTGCTGGTTGGGGCGGCGCTCGTGGAGGTCTACGTCTCGCCCCACCTCTTCCACGCGCTGGTCGGCGCACACCTTCCCGCAACATCGCACCCCGGCGAATAATCGGCGCCATCGCACAGGATCTCCTCGCGCCATATCTCATCTTTCGGAACGACATTGACACCATTGAGGTCGGCCAGGCTCTCAAGCCGGGAGCAGCACCAGCCGATGCCAAGAGCACATGCACCGTACCCTTGCATGGCTGACCAACGGGCGGGTGCGACTGATATTGCTGCTGGGAGTTCTGGCGGCGCTCGTCGTGTACGTCCTCGCCACGCGAACCGAGGCCCTCGACACCGCTTCCGCCACCCACGGAGCCGTGACGAGCACAGCGGTGAACTGTCCCGCCCACAGCGCCCCCTCCGTCGCGACCGTGAGCCACACCACGCTGCGGGGGCTCCGTGAAGACCTGCGCGGCGTGATGTTCGACAGGGGCCGTCGCCTTTACGAACAGGGCGTCATAGCATCAAGCTACGCGTGGTCGGACGACGAACCGGGCACGCGAATCTCGTTGCCCTCAGCCCCACGCGACCCCGGGGGCTATGAGCTGCGCTGGTGGGCCGCCAACCGCGACGACGTGGTCGCCGACGTCTTCGTGTTCGCCAACCCAGGCCGAGCGCGTGACTTCTTCGATCTGGCATCGAGCACTCGCTGCCGACCATCGAGTATCGCGCTCGCCACATCCTCCCCACCGGGTGGACGAGACCTCGGATGGAGCAACCCCGATCGCTTTGCCCAGGAGGACGTGTACCTGCTTCGCGGCCCACGCGTGTACCGCGTGAGCGTCGTGCGTGCCGGGGCAGGTCGCAACAGCACCCCAGCCGGCAGAAGCACCGGCTTCTCGCTCGTCAACGGCCTCGCCTGCTCCCTGCCCGGCGCCGCGTGCCACCCGCAGAGCGATCAGGCACTCGCGCAGCAGACGCTCGCCGCACAGCTTGTGCTGCTGCGGCGCACGCTCCCAGGGGGCGAAACGCGAGGGGGCGGCGAAGGCCCCGGCACGTGCGCGAACGTGAACGGGGCCGACGACCATGAGACCGGCTCCGCGCTCTCTGAATCGCTCTACTACGAAGATGGCGTGGGGCTGCGCATCGGGGTTCACGTCTACGCTGACCACGCTGCGGCCCGACGAGCCCTGGTGCGTTACGCGACGCCCGCGGGGCTGAGCTGCCTCGCACGGTATCTCGCATCGGTCCTGCGCGAGCGCCACGCACACCCGAGCCCGCCACGAGACCGCCTTTCCTCGGCTCCCATCGGGCAGGGCGCATTCGTCGACGAACTGGCGGCTCCCTTCAGCTACCGCGGTCGGTCATCCATGTGGGCCCTCGACGACGTATTCGTGAGAGAGGGCCGCACCATCGACGGCCTGAGCATCCTCGCACAGGCCACGAACCTCCGGAGCGACGAGCGTCTTGCCGCGCGGCTGGCACAGATCACCGCAGGCAAACCCGTCAACCTGCACACGCTCATGCCGGCTCCTGGTACCCACCACGATCGCAATGGCACCGTCCGATGACAAGAGAGCGAGAAGCGGGGGACCGAGGAATCGAACCTCGAGCAAGGGTTTTGGAGACCATTCTGCTAATCCCGGTATCTGGCTCAACCAGGCCAGAAGCGATCTCCTCAGTTGCACTTTTCGTTGCACTTTCTGCGCTGGGGAACGCCGCCTCGTCCCCAGCGGCAATCATCGGTGCCACACACGCGTGCCGGCGAAGCCTGATGCCTGTCTCTCCGCTGCCAAGCAGATCGGCCGCTACACCCACGGAGCAGCCCGAGCCGACGCGAGACCTGCGACCGTCTCCATGCGAAGCAGCAGCAGAGCGTCCTTCAAGCCGTAGCCTTCAGGCGTTGCCCGTCCCATGCTCCCGTAGAGCACGCTCGAACGACAGCTCGCGTCGTACGCCACTGTGCCCCACGATGCACTAAACGTTCTGTACTATTAGTGCATGCGTTTTCGAGATCGACCAACGATTTCGAGGATGTCCTCACAGCGGTCGCGCGGGAGCACCGCGCGGTTATCGTGATCGACGACACCGATCACTTCGCCGCATCGGGCGCCGGCGGCAAGCTCGATGAACAAGCCATCGCGAATCTCTACCACCACGGCGTACGCACCCTCGCCGAGTTCGACGAGATCGACGTCCTCGTCGCCATTCAGCCACAGTTTCGCCAAGTCGAGCTTGTCGCCGAAGTCGAGACGCGCTTCAACTTTCGCCACATCGACGTCGCGACGCTCCCCTCCGGCCACGACGATCTCGGCCTATCGCACGTGCTCGCGCGCCGCCTCGCACGAGCCCACGTCAGGGCGTCGGTCGACGATCTGATCGAGCCGTCCGCGCTCGCGCAACTACAAGGCGCGTACTTCATCGTCGACCACGACCTCCGCCGTGTCCTCCAGTTCGCCGATGAAGCCGCTCGCCTCGCCGCAGACGATGGCGCAACACGAATCGCGCCACGCCACGTCCAGCGCGCACTCGAAGGCCACGGGCAGACAACGCGAGGCTGGTAAGCACGGAGCCGTGAGTCGAGGAGTCCGATGTCCGGCCGCGGAATACCGGCGCTGAGCAGCACCCGTACGATCGGTCGGGGTTCGCTCGGGCTCAGGCCGTTCGTCGCTCATACCCACCTGGGTCAAGGATCGCGTTTCGTTTGAGGGATGGCGAGGGGAGCGCTTCCGCTTCGCCAAGCGCGAGCGAGCGTGTCGCGAGCGTCGGCAGGCGTGCCCGCTGGTCGTCCAACCCAAGAGTCTCGATAGCGAGGCTAGCCGCGCTTGCTCGCGACGGAAAGTGGGAGCGACGGGGGTCCATCCCCGACTTTGCCTCTGTGCTTCGACCAGGATCGAGGTCTGGGCTGAGCTTCCGTCAGCTCTGGAGTCGTAGTGGGCTGCCTTCCGTCGAGACCTGCCCCAGTAGGCCCGCACGCGGATGACTGGCGGTGCCAACAGCGGCCAGCGGCACCGGGCACAGTGCTTAGACTTGGAGAATGGGACGCAGCACGAGCTACACGATCGCCTACGACAGCGGCAGCACGTGTGTCGATCTTTGCCGGGTCCTCTTCGGCGGCGACGGGTCATATTACGTGACCGCGCCGTTCCACCCAGCCAACCGCGCGCTCGCAGGCATCTACACCGTCAACTACGCTGCGAAGGCCGACATGATCTCGTTGACGGAGGGCGTCGAGCTTGCGACTCTGGACGACGACGAGCGCCGTCTCAAGGTTGCCCATCACGTCGACGGTTTTCTTCAATTCTCGGGCGAGGGGATTCGCTCCGGCCGCGACAGCGCAGGCAACCCGAATGGCATCGGACTTTTGTCGTGGCCCCTCAATAACCCTACGTCCGGCCCGTCATTTCAACTGCTCTTCTCCGACGCGATTGCCTGCGGGCGACCGGCGAGGGGTCGGCGGGGCACAGTCGTCTTTGCAGAGAGGGACATTGAACACATGCGGCGCGATCTCCCTGGGTTGACCATCGTCGGCTACTACCTACCTGCACGTTGGCGGGAGTTCGTGTACAGAAGTTCGAGCGGAGCATATTGGGTCAACTTGGTCCATCCCAATGGACAGGCGCTGAAGCGGTTGCGCGTCGTTCTTGCGTCGGTAGACGCCGGATACGCCGGGCTCATCGGGCTGGAGGCCATGCCTCATTCGCTAGAGGGCTTATCCGACGGGCCTAGGAGCGTGGGTCGCTAACCGGGGTGGTGCCGTCCGGCGGGTTTAAGACGATGTGGTGGTCCACGATGGCGGAGGATCACTATGGCGGCTGGGTTGCAGGATCGGCTGGTGGAG
>JBEKYV010000097.1:0-9776 GCA_049510515.1 Solirubrobacteraceae bacterium
GGACGCGGTGGAGACGCTGCTCGGGGAAGGGGGAGGAGGAGGGGGCGGGGGGTCGTCCGCGCCGGGGGCATCGGCGGGGCTGGCCCTATCGCCCGCGCAGGGGGGCATCGACCGCGAGCCCCCACCGGTGCGAGCGGCGCCCGAGGCGGTGCCGGTCACCCACCCGATGAGCCCCTCGACGGCGGTGCGCGCGCTGGCGGAAGTGTTCCCCGCGGACGGGGTCGTGGTGCTGGAGTCGCCGTCGGCCACGCCCGCGCTGCGCAATCAGCTGCGACTGGGGCGGCCGGGCAGCTACTACTTCTCCGCCGGCGGGGGGCTGGGCTTCGGGATGCCGGCGTCGATCGGGGTGCAGCTTGCTCGCCCGGAGCGCCCGGTCGTGTGCGTGATCGGCGAGGGCTCGGCGCAGTACGCGGTGCAGAGCTTCTGGACGGCGGCGGCCTACAAAGTGCCGGTGACGTTCCTCGTGCTGCGCAACTCGGAGTACGCGATCCTCAAGTTCTTCACGCTTTTGGAGGAGATCCCAGGCGCGCCCGGCCTCGACCTGCCCGCGCTGGAGACGGCGTCGGTGGCGGCGGGGTACGGCATCAACGCCGTGCGCGCGGACGACCCCGAGCAGTTGCGCGTGGAGCTGCGCCGCGCGCTGGCCTCCCCGGAGCCTGAGCTGATCGAAGTGCAGGTCGCGCCTGGCATGGCGCTCAGCTGAAAAAGAAGGCAGGGCTTCGCCCACACGGAGATGCGTGGCCGACGAGGGATGATTTCCTGACGCTGTCTCAACGCTCCACGCGTTCCTCCGTCCGGTCGTCAGGTCAAGCTCATGAACCATCACAAAACGGCCTAAACTGAGAGGAGGATCGTCCATGACCAAAGACCAGGCCCAACCACAAGAACTTTCGACCACACGCGGCAACTTCCTGACCGTGCTGCTCAATCTAGCTACAGGGCAGAGCCGCATCCTCAGCGATGTCGAGGCTGCGCGGGCCGCCGCCGACGCGACTCGCAGGCAAGCCAACAGGGATAGCGGCTTGCGTATGCTCAGCAGCAGCGCCTTGTGAAGCTCACGCTCGCCCTTTTGGCCCGCTATGCGGAGGTGGATCCCGAGAGCGGCTTGCTCAATCTGACCGGTGGCGGCGTCGACGTGTTCGGGCTCAAGCGTGTTCCGACCGAGTTCACCATGGCTTGTGCGCTTCGGTTTCTGTATCGCGAGGTCGAGTCTGGACAAACCTTCCAGGTCACCTTGGCGACTCTCGATCCTCAGCTCCAGCTCGTCGGCAAGCCAACCGATTTCAAGATCACGCCGCATCTCGGAGCATTTCACGTGGAGGGCGGGCTTGGCACCTACACGGTCACAGGTGCCATCACGTTGGCGGTCGAGTCGGTTGGGCTGCACAGCATCAGCATCACGATCGATGGCACCATTGCAGGCGACATTCCGTTCCAGGTGCTCTTGTCTGACGACGAGTAGCACGTCCTACCCACGCGCTCCGGCGTATACACCCAACGCCTCTCCCTGTCCGCCTCACTTCAACGGAGCGACCCAGCCGAACGGGCCGTCCCATACCCTTTCGCACGATGACCACCACCAACGGCAACGGCCCCGACGACCAGCCCACACCCGACGCGATCGTCGTCGGCGCCGGCCTCGCGGGTTTGGTGAACACGCTGGAGCTGCTGCGCAGCGGCCACACCGTGCTGCTGCTCGACCGTTGCGAGCCGCGCGAGCTGGGGGGCCTGGCGCGGGAGGCGTTCGGGGGGATGTTCATGGTCGACTCCCCCGAGCAGCGCCGCTCGCGGATCCGCGACAACGAGCGCCTGGCACTTGAAGATTGGCTGCGGATCGCCGAGCTGGGCGCCGATGAGCAGTGGCCGCGCCGCTGGGCCGAGCAGTACGTCACCCGCGCGCGTGACGACGTCGGCGGCTGGCTGCGCGAGCTGGGGGTCCGCTTCTTCCCGGTCGTCAACTGGGCCGAGCGGGGCAACTTCGGCGACGGCAACTCCGTCCCCCGCTTCCACCTCACCTGGGGTACCGGCAAGGCGCTGGTCGAGGCGGTGTGGAACGGGATCGAGCGCCACCCGCGCCGCGCGGCGCTGGAAGTGCGCTTCGGGGCACGTGTCAGCGGCCTGCTGGTCGAGGAGGGGCGCGTGGTCGGCTGCCATATGGAGAACGGGAATGAGGTGATGGCCACCAAGGCGGTGGTGATCGCCGCGGGCGGGATCGGCGGCAACCACGACCTCGTGCGCAGGGTGTGGCCCACGGAGGAGCTGGGCAGCCCGCCGAAGAAGATGCTGATGGGCTCGCACCTCTACGCCGACGGCGCGCTGCACGAGGAGGTGGAGCGCGTGGGCGGTGCGGTGACGCACCTGGAGCGGATGTGGAACTACGCCGACGCCGTGCGCCACCCCGCCCCGCAGCGCCCCGACCACGGGTTGAAGCTGATCCCGCCCCGCTCGGGGCTGATGCTCGACCCCGACGGCCGGCGCTACGGCCCGGTGCCGGTGATGCCCACCTACGACGCCTACGCGGCGCTGGAGCGGATGTGCGAGGACGAGCGCAAGTACTCGTGGCTGATCTGCAACCGCAAGATCGCGCTGCGCGAGCTGGATGTATCGGGCTCCCAGCACAACCCGCAACTGCGCGAGCGCCGCTGGGTGCGCTTCGCACTCGGTGTGCTGGTCGGCAAACCGCACCAGTTCGCCCAGCTGCTGCGCTCGCCGGACTTCGTCAGCGCCGAGACGCTGCCCGAGCTGGCGGAGCGGATGAACGAGGTGGCCCGTCAGGTGGCAGCCGAAAGCGCCCGAAGTGGAGTCGTCACTGCGGAGGAGACTGCCGCAAACGAGGAGGCCGTCGCGGGGGACAACGCGAAGCGAGGGCCGATCGACCCAGACGTCCTCGCCGCGGAGATCGGCCGCTACGACGAGTCGATCGCACGCGGCAAAGGCCTCTTCAACGACGACCAGCTGCGGCGCATCGCGCAGCTGCGCAACTGGCGCGGGGACCGCCTGCGCACCTGCGCCTTCCAGCAGATCCTCGACCCCAAGGCGGGGCCGCTGATCGCGATCCGCCTGCAGGTGATGGCGCGCAAGAGCCTCGGCGGGATCCAAACCGACCTCGCCTGCCGCGTGCTGCGCGCCGATGACGGCCAGCCGATCCCCGGCCTCTACGCCGTCGGCGAGGCCGCCGGCTTCGGCGGCGGCGGGATGCACGGCAAGCGCTCGCTGGAGGGCACCTTCCTCGGCGGCTGCGTGTTCACCGGCCGCCTCGCCGCCGCGGCGATCGCGGGCACGGAGCTGCCGCAGCGAATCCCCCCGCGCGTGGCCGCTTCCGCGCGATAGCGCTTGCGCGCTCGGTCGGGCGATGTCTTTAATTTGGAGCCCCAACCAGCAACTGGACCCGTGGAGCGGCGATTAGATGACGGCTATGAGTGGTCCAGTGACTGGTTGGCGTGCAAATGCAACAACAATCGGCGCGGTGCCCCACTACGACTACACGACGGTCGGCCACGTCACGATCGACGTGCTCGCCAACGGCGCCCGCCGCCCGGGCGGGACCGCGCTGTACAGCGCGCTGCAGGCCGCGCGGCTGGGCCTGCGCACACTGATCCTCACGCGCGGCGTGCTCGACGAGATCGAGCAGCTGCTTGAGCCCCACCGCCATGAGCTCGATCTTCAAGTGCTGCCCGCCGAGCACACCACAACTCTGCAAACCGTCGGCGAGGGTCTCGCCCGCCACCAGCGGCTGCTCGCGTGGGCCGGGCCGATCCAAGGAGCGATCGAGGGCCCGATCGAGATCGACACCGCGATCCTGCACATCGCGCCCGTCGCCCGCGAGACCCCGCGTGCGTGGTCGGGCCACGCCGCGTTCGTCGGGCTCACACCGCAGGGGCTCGTGCGCGAATGGGTCGCCGCGGGCGATATCGCGCTCAGCCCGCTGCCCCCCGAGCTGCTGCCGGAGCGCTGCGACGCGTGGGTGCTGAGCGAGCGCGAGCGGGAGTGCTGCGCCGAGCCGGCCGCCCGCGCTGCGGCGGCCAGTGCCGTGGTGGCCGTCACCGCCGGCGCCCACCCGGTCGTGCTGCAGCTGCCGGGCGGTGAGCTGCGGCACGTCCCTGTGCCCCCGATCGCCGCCCCCGTCGAGGACCTCGGAGCCGGCGACGTGTTCGCCGCCGCCTTCTTCATCGCGCTGCACGAGGGCCTACCGCCCACACGGGCCGCCGCCTTCGCAAACGCCGCCGCCGCGGTGCGGATCGCCGGGGTGGGACCCGGCGCGATCGGGAATCGCCGCGCGATTACCGCGCGGGAGCGAGAAAGCCCTGCCCGGCTTTGAGAACGGTCGTTTTGCGGGTGGCGAAATCGAACACGTTGACGGTGCCGCGGCGCACATGGGTGAAAGTCCCGTCGCAGCGGTCGGCAGTGCTCCAGCTGGTGCCTCGCACGGTGGCCGCGCTGTAGCGACCGCGGGTTTGGAAGTTGCCGTGGTTGTCGGTGGCTTCGACCTTCTGCACCACGCGCGAGGAGAGCTTGGCGCTCCGCGCGTCCCGACGGCCGACGCTGCTCGCCGTTGCCGTACCGCAACTCTGATAGGAGGGGCCGCCCGGGAACAGACCCTCGTCGAGCGTGAACGTGGTCAGGCCCTTGTGCAGTCCGGTGCGCTGCTGCGAGAGGGTGAACACACCGCCCGAGAGTTTCGCCGAGTTGGTGTGGTGGCGCTGGTCGGTTGCAGCCACCAGCTCCAGCGTGCCCCGCCTGGAGTCGATCTCCGAGCCGACGGGAACCTGGCGGGTCTCGGTGAGCGGGACAAACCCCTCACCCTTGGTCAGCGCCTCGCGCGCCACCGAGGCGGCCGACGCCAACCCGCTGGCCATCGCCGACCCCGATCCGCCGGCCGTCACCGAGCCCGACCCCGACCCGCGGGCGGGGAGCTTCACCAACACCACGCCTTCGACCGGCTTCACGTTGACCGTCTCACCGATCGTCGGCGCGGGCGGCGCGGCGCTCTGGCCGGTGGTGAACGTCTGGTCGGGCCCCACCGTCGTCCCGGCCCCATTGGCGGCGACGAGGCGGAAGTGATACAGGGCGTTCGGCACCAGTTCCGACACCGACACAGACACCGTGTGGCCGGTGAAGTCCGAGCCGACGGCTTGCGCCGGCGTGCGCTGGTCATACACCACCGGCCCCCCGCCGGAGTACTTGGAATCCAGGCCGTATTCGAAGTACACGGTCGTGGCAAGCCCGTCCGGATCCACCAGCCCGGAGAACGTAGCGGTTTCGGGGCCAGCCACCGGGGGCGTCGAGGGGAACACCGACGGCGCGGACATCGACAGCACCGATGCGGGCGTCACGAACGTCTGGTCGCCGCCGTAGCTGGTGCCTCCCGCGTTGGTCGCGACCACGCGGAAGTGGTAGGTCGTGTTCGGACCCAAGCCGGTGAGCGCCGCGGACACCGGTTCGGCGCTGGCGCCGGAGCCGAGCACCTGCGAGCAGGGAACGCTCTGGCCATAGCCGGTCGAGGAGCCCCATTCGAAATGGCAGTCCGTCACCGCGGTGTCCTCCGGGTTGACTGTTCCCGCGACGAACGCCCCGGTTTGCGAGACGTTCGACGCCGTACCGGTGACCACTACGGGCGCTCCCACGCCGTACGGGACTGAGGTCGCGACCACAGTGTCCGAAGTGGTTGAGACTTTCACACTCTCCGGGGCCGTCACCGTGGGGTTGTTCACGCCGTTCAGTTCGACGGTCACGGAGTCACCGGCGTTGACGACCCCCTCGATCGCGCATACGAGGGTCAGGGCGCCGCTCTCGTTGCAGTAGCCGACCTGCTGGCCGGTGGTTGCGTCGCTCACCGACATGTTCAAGAGAGAGCTCAATCCCGTGCCGGGCGGAAGGACAATCGTGATCTGGCTGCCGGCGGCGCTGGACAGGGCGCCGGTCGAGGAGGTGCCGAAGGCGATCTTGTAGATCGTGAGCGCGCCGGGCGCCGACGATGGGAAGCTGTTGTCGACCGTCACTCCGACGGGCGCGTTGGGTGCCGTAACCGGGAAGCTGCTGGAGGCGAGCGTCGTGTCCGAGGTGGTGGCGAGCTTCAGCGGCTCGTTGCCCACGGTGTTGGGATTGACGACCCGCTGCAGCACTGCTTTGAGGGTTTCGCCAGCCCCGACGGTGGCGTCGATGCTGCAGCTGGCCGTCGTCACGGTCGACTCGCTGCAGGCGCCTACCGGCTCTTCGCTTTCGTTCTCCACGATGCCCGTGACGGAGCCTAGGCCGGTGCCTTTCGGGAACACGATCGTGACCGCACTGCCGGCCGCTTCCGACAGCGCCCCCGTCGAAGACGTCATGAATTCGACCGTGTAGACGGCCAGCGCCCCCGCCGCCGAAGTCGTGCCGCCGACCGTCAGCGGCGTGAGGTGTCCCACCGCGCTCACCGTGTAGCCGCCCGACCCTGCCACGGTGTCCGAGGAAGTCGCGACTTTCAACGCCGTGGCTCCCGTCGAGCTGGGGTTCGTCACCCCATACAGCTCGATGATCACGCGCGCTTTCCCCCCGACTTCGCTGTCTCGGTTGATCTTGCATTCCACCATCGTCGAGCTGGAATCGCCGCAAGAGCCGACACGTTCTTCGCCTTCGTTCTCCACCGTGCCCAGGACGAGCCCCAGGCCGGTCTTGGCCGGAAAGTCGATCTCGATCGTGCTGCCGGCCACCCCGGACAGAGCCCCCGTCGACGACGTCGTGAATTCGATCTCGTAGTCCGTCAACGCACCGGCAGCCGCCGACGGTGTTTCGTTGAAGACCGAGATCGAGCCGGGTTCGCGAGGTTGCGTCAGCTTGTACTTTTCGGCGGCGGGCAGGATATCCGAGGAGGTCGCGACTTCCAGCGGTTCCGGTTCGGTGGAGCTGGGGTTGGTGACCTCGCCCAGCTCGACGCTCACCACAGTGTTCGCCGCAACCTTGCTGCCTTCGCTGATCCTGCAACTCACCGTCATCGTCGAACCCGACCTTTCGCAAGATCCGACTTCTTCTTCGCCGACGTCCACCGAGCCCGTCACGGAGCCAAGGCCCGTGCCTCCCGGAAAGCTGACCGTAACCCTGCTGCCGGCCACCCCCGACAGGGCGCCCGTCGAGGACGTGCGGAATTCGACCTTGTAGGCCGTCAATGCGCCCTCAGCCGGCGCTTCCACTTCCACCCTTGCCCCCGACCACGAGACCTGCCCCGTCGGCGTCACCGCATAGGCTTTCGAGCCCGCCTGCACGGTGTCCGAGCTGGTCCGAGCTCCCACCATCTCTTCATCCGAGGCAGAGCCGGGGTTGGTCACCCCGTACAGCTCGACACTCACGTGCGTTTTCATCCCGACCTTGCTGCCTTCGCCGATCCGGCATTCCACCTGCGTCGAGCTCAACCTGCCGCAGGAGCCCACCGCTTCTTCACCGACGTCCACCAAGCCCGTCACAGAGCTCAGGCCGGTGCCTTCCGGGAAGCTGACGGTGATCGTGCTGCCGGCCGCCCCCGACAGAGCCCCTGTCGAAGACGTTTCGAGTTCGATCCTGTAGTCCGTGAGCGCTCCCGCGGCCGAGGACGGCGTCTCGTCGAAGACCGAGATCGTGCCGGGTTCACGAGGTTGCGTGAGCCTGTATTCTTCGAAGGCGGGCGAGATGTCAGAGGAGGTCGCGACTCCCAATTCCACTTCCGCGGAGCCGGCGTTGGTGACCTTGCCCAGCTCGACGCTCACGAGAGTGTTCGCCCCAACCTTGCTGCCTTCGTAGATCCTGCATTCCACCTTCGTCGTCGACCCCGACCTTTCGCAAGACCCAACGTCTTCTCCGCCGACTTCCACCGAGCCCGTCACAGAACCAAGGCCGGTGCCTTCCGGGAAGCTGACCGTGACCGTGCTACCAGCCACTCCCGACAAAGCACCCGTCGGAGAGGACGTACGGAATTCAACCTTGTAAAGGGTCAACGCGCCCTCGGCCGATGCTTCCACCTTCAACCCCGAGAACGAGACATGCCCCGCCGACGTCACCGAATACACTTCCGAGCGCACCTGGAGCATGTCCGAGCTGGTCAGTACCCCCACCGACTCTTCGTCCGAGGCAGAGCCGGGGTTGGTGACCCTATACAGCTCGACGCTCACACGAGCTTCCGCCCCGACTTCGCTGTCGACGCTGCAGCTCACCGTCGTCGAGCTCGCCTCGCTGCATGTGCCGACCTGCTGCCCGCCCACCTCCACCGTGCCCGAGACGGAGCCCAGGCCGGTGCCTCCCGGGAAGTCGATCGCGATCGTGCTCAGATTGGCAGCCAAAGCGCCTGTCGAGGAGGTGGTGAAGGCGACCGTGTAGTCGGTGAGCGCCCCCGCGGCCGACGACGGCACACGGTTTTCCGCGGTGACGTTGGTGACCTGGCCTGCACACGCCATGCTGGGGAAGAGGCCGAGGAGCCCCAGCAATCCACCCACGACGATGGCCGCGCAGCGAGGCGCTGAGCCAGCGGCTCGCAATCCCCCTATCATCGCTTTTGCGCGCTCCTTTCCGATGCAGCCGCGTCCAACGACCTGCTGACGTGGCAGTCGTCACGCCCAGGAGATGGGACCATAGTGGGTTTTGGACTAGAGAGGTCGCCTGCTCGCCTCGCTCGGCCAACTGCCCTCTGCTCGCCTCGCCCCGCCATCTACTTTTGCTCGCCATGCCCGCCATCTACCCTCGCTCGCCACGCTCGACCGACTACCTTCGCTACCCGCGTGCGCCCGCAGGTGTCGGGGACTCGGGCTTGGATCACCCGTCGCCAGAACCCATCGCCGCCACCTCCACGACGTGGCACTTTGGGTCTTTCTCAGCCTCCCGTGTGAGCCGGGCGTCAAACCCCGCACGCGAGAACAAGTAGAGGTCCGGCTCTGCCCCGTCGCGCGCGATGTGGCTGGCAAGACGACGGAGCATGCCCATCTCCTCGCGGGTCATCCGCCCGCTGGTCCACTTGCACGAGCCCACCGCCATCACGCGACCCTCGTGGTCGCACCCCGCCGAACAACGCATAGGCGCGGATCAGATCCTCGGTGCTTCAGGCCGGGAGAAAGCACTTCAGCTCGGCAAACGGGAACGGTTGCGGGTGCAGCGAACCCGGTCGTAAAACGCCATCAGAAGATAGTAGCCATAGCTTTGAAAGTTATAGCTGTCATTGTTGTCGTGCGGTCGCCTCCTCGATCAGCCGCTCGAGGTTGAGCGCCTCCAGCGCCGCCGACGCCCCGCACGCGCGGGCGGCCAGCAACAGCGAGCCGCCCACCGGCGCCATCTCCACGACCCCCACCTGCGCCTGCGGCGCGAGCGCGTGGATCTCCCGCGTGAGCGGGCCGACAAATATTGGGCCCGCCTTGTAGGCGCTGCCGATCAACCCCACCGGGAACTCGCCCTGCAGGCCGGTTTGACCGATCACCGCGGCGATCTGCCCTGCCAGCTCCCGCGCGCCACGCTCGTACAGCTCGCATGCCACCGCGTCGCCGCGATCGGCGCACCGCCCCGTCTCGATCGCCAGCTCCGCGATTTCGCCCTTAGTGAGCGGCTTGCTGTACACGAGCGCCGCCAGCGCCTCCACGCTGGCGACGCCGAAGTGCTCGACCGCCGCATCGCTCAGCGCCGTCTCGGGGCCGGAGCGCTCACGGTCGCGCAGCGCCGCCTTGATCGATTGCAGCCCCAACCAGTAGCCCGAGCCCTCGTCGCCCAGCTGGTGGCCCCACCCGCCCGCGCGCCACCCGCGCCCGTCGGCGCCCACGCCGAAGACGTTGCTGCCGGTGCCCGCGATC
>JBEKYV010000098.1:0-9745 GCA_049510515.1 Solirubrobacteraceae bacterium
ACTCTCCACGCCCCAGTCGTTCAGTCCCGCGCCCACGATGGGGACCGAACCGGCGTGGCGGCTGGGAGTGACCGCGCTCTCGCGCGCCAACGGCAACGTCGTACTCTACGTGGCGGTCCCCGGCGCGGGCACGCTCACGGCGCGGGCGCGCGGGTCCCTGCTCGTCGGGGTGAGGGGCTCTTCGAGTGCCCGGCGCTCATCGTGTGCGACCCGCCGTCTGCGACGCTCGGCGTGCTTGGCGCCGCGAGCGGCTCGCTCCTCGCACACCAACCTCAACGCCACCACTCACCGTGGCGCGCGCCCGCTCGCCGTCGCCACTCGCACGCTCGCGATCGCGGGACAGAACGCGCATGCCCCGGCCGGCGAATTGATCATGCTGGTATTGAAGCTAGACAAGGCCTATGCAGGGCTCGCCGCTCAACCGGGCGGCCTCTCGGCAAACGCCAGCCTCATGTTCACCGCGCGCGGCGAGCCGACCCTGCATGCGAGCATCGCGGTCGCATTTCAGCGCACCGCCACCGTGCGGCGCTCGAGCAAAGGCGCCGCCCGCGCCCACAGGGACACGCGGCGATGAGCATGAGGTTGTACGTTCATTGGGGCGTCACTGCCCGTACGCCGACCCTGAGGGGTGCGGCAGTGAGGCGTGTCCTCCCACACCTTTGGACGGCCTTGGTACCTATGTTGGTGGCCGGCGCGTTCACCTGCGCCTGCGTGCTACCCGCCGTGTCCGCCGCGGCGGAAGGTGGCGAAGGCGCGGTGTGGCGCCTGGAACAGCCCTCACCGCCAAAGGCCCCGCCCGGCACGCCGGAACTGTCGCTGCCGATCGGCCTCGGGCAGATCGGCGACATCGAGTTCTGGGAACCCAACCGCGGGCTGCTGATAACGCACGGCAACGGCAGTGCCATCCCCCCCGGCGTGTGGGCGTATGACGGCGTGGAATGGCGCGAGATCGCCGAAGTATGCGGCGCCACCGAAGGGAGCATCGCGTGGGCCGGCCCCGACGAATTCTGGACCGTCTCCGACGGGCGCCCGGGGCAGGTGAGCGAATCCTCCGGCACGCAGTTCGAACGGCAGGTGCCGCTCGAAGACAACACCTTGTGCCACTTCGCCGGTGGTGGCGTGGTCGGCTCCTACGCCCATCCCGCCGGCGAAGCCGACTCCTATCAGGCGATGCACGCGGCGGCCTGCATCCCGCCGCTGCCGCCCGCCGTGGACTCCAACGACTGCTGGTTCGGGGGCGACTCGCTGCCCGAACCGCAGCTCGGTGCCTTCCACCTGCACTGGAACGGGAGCAGCGTCGAAGCCGAACCGTATGTCGGGGAAGGGCACGCGGTGCAGAGCATGAGCGTGCTCGAAGGGGTGCTGTACGAGAGCGTGCGCGTACGCGCTGAAGATCCCGTCGCCAAGGAAGAGAGCCGCTACCCGGTGCTGCACACGATCGAACCGGAAGCCTCGCCGCCGATCGCTCCCGAAGCCGCCGAACCGCCGCTGTACGGCTCCTTCAGCGAGCTCTCCGACGGGCTCGAATTCCTGCACCTCTCATCGGCCGAAGGCGCGCTGTGGGGCGCTGCCGGGAAAAGCTCCAAGGCGGTCGAACCGGGCGAAGAACCGGGTCAGGTGACAGTCGTGCGCCGCGTGCAGGGCGTGTGGAGCCAGCCGTTCGGCCCCGGCTCTCCCACCTCCGGCATCACGGCGCACCCGCTCGGGCGTGTGCTGGGCAGCGAAGCTGAAGAACGGCGGCTGCTTGGCGGCGAAGCGAAGGATGCGGCGGTGAGCGGGATCGCGGCCGAACCTGGTGGCGAAGACGCGTGGCTGGCGCTGCGCCCGCCGACAGGCGCGGGGGAAGGGGTGAGCGCGGTGCTCGTGCACGTCTCCGCAGAAGGGAAGATGCTCGGCGAGCAGACCCTGCCCTCCAAGGAAGAAGTGCAAGCGGGCATCGGCCCGAAGGGGGCAGCCGCGCGGATCTCCTGTCCGGCGCTCGAAAACTGCTGGATGGCGAGCACCGAGGGGTGGCTGTTCCACCTCGCGCCCGAAGGCGAGAGGACGCTGCGGCCCAACGAGATCAGCGGCTTTCACAACGTGATCTCCTACCGCCCGCCCGACCAGGGTCTGCCGCAGGTGGTGGCCGACGCGCCGCCGCCCGACACCTCGGGCCTGAACGAAGAAGGGTTCGTCGTGCCGAAATTCTTGAAGGGCGAAGAATCGAAGCCCTCGAGCGAATCGAAGGTGCAGCTGCCGCTGCTCTCGCGGCTGCACAGCAAGCTGATCCACCACACCACGCTGCAGCTGAGCTTCCACCTCGCCGTTAAGGCGCGCGTGCGCCTGCTCGCCAAGCGCCACGGCCGCCTGGTCGCGTCCACGCGTACGCTCACCCTGAAGGCCGGCAGTCGCACGCTGAGCCTCGGCCTCAACCCGCGGAGCTGGCCCACCAAGCTGAGCCTGCAGACGCACGCGCTCGCGCCGCTGCCGCTCGTCTCCTCGGTGACCGGCGAAGGCGCCAACGTCAACACGGTGTCCACCGGTCTGGTCGTGCTCCCGCACGGTGGTTTGACGAGCGGGCCGTTCGCCTCGCCGCACGGCGGCTGGACGAGCGCTCTGGTCGCCTCACCACACGATTCTCTGACCGGCGGACCGGATCAGCTGCCTTGAGCGCCCGGAGGAATCCTCGCGTCCGGGTGGCGCACGGGCGGCTGGCGCTGCTTGCGGGCGCCCTCGCCACGGCGATCGCGCTGGTGTTATCGCTCGCCCTACCCGGTTCGCACCACGGCTCGCTCGCCGTCGCGCAGCCGGGCGCGCCCGAAGAAGCGCTGCCGCAGACAGACTCCTCGATGCCCGCCCGTGAGGTGACGATGATCGGCGCGACGCTCGAAGAACCCGGGGCGCCCGGCGCCGGGGAGACGTGGGGCATCGGGCACGAGGGCTCGGGCAGCAAAGCGACCACCGTGCTGGTCCGCTACTACGTGCATCCCGGGTCGGTGGAAGCGCAGGAAGGGACCTGGACGCTGGGGCCGGCGCTGCCCGAAGAACTGCCCAAGGCGTTCAAGCTCGCCGCGAGCCCGCTCGCCGGCCAGATGACGCCCAAGGGGTTCGGTGCGCTCGTCGGCGCGGAGAAAGGGGCCGCCGACAACGAACAGGTCGTGCTGGTGCGCAAGCCCGGCGGCGCCTTCGAAGCGACCGGCGCGGTGCCGGTCGAAGGCGAAGCGCAAGCGCTGCTCCTCAAGGGCCAGCGCCTGTATGGCAGCAAGCGCGCGCCGATGCTCGCGCCGCTGGAAGAAGCCGGCGGGGAAGCGGGGGCGCTGGTCGCACCGGTGAGCGAAGAAGGGCCGATCGAGAACGAGGTGCTGCACTGGGATGGGCACCGCTGGAGCGGCGAGCCGATCGAAGTTCCCGCCAACAGCTCGGAAAGCTTTCGCGTGCTGGCGATCGGGGCGAGCTCGCCCACCAACGCCTGGCTGCTCGCCGCGCTCTCCGCCAACTACCCGAGCGGCGCGGTCGCGCTGTTCCGCCGCGTCGAAGCCTCGCCGGGGCACTGGAGCTGGAAGCCTGTGGCGCTCACCGCCGGAGCGGGCGATGGCGAAGCGCATCCGCTGACGATCCCCGTTCAGAACCCCGCCCACCCTGGCGCTCCCCCCGAAGGCGAGCCACTGAACGTGCCGGGCGCCGGCAGCACGCCGGCGATCGAAGCCCAGCTGCTGACCGTCACGAGCGAAGGGGTCTGGGTGGACGGCGCACGCGGGGACCTGACGCTGCACGCTCCGGTCACGGCGACGCTGTTCTTCAAGCCGGAAGGCAGCGGCGGCGGCACGGTGGAGTCGAGCTGGTGCCAGATCCCCGCCGAAGCGCCCAGCGGTACCCCGCCGTGCGAGCACGAACTGCCCGAGCAGCTGCCGCTCGGCCCGTCCCGCAGCATCGCCTGGGCCAACGGGTCACGCTTTGGCGAGCGGGTGATCACCGGCCTGCCCGAAGGGGTGAGCCTGCGCCTGGAAGGGGAATCGTTCAAGCGCGTGCTGGCGCTCGGCAGCAGTGAAGACAGCAGCCCCGGCGGGAGCTTGGGCGCCGCCTTCTCGACGCCCACCGAAGGGTGGCTGGGCTACGCGATGCCGGTCCACCTCGCGCTCGCGCCGAAGCTGCAGCCCAGCCGCCTGCAGCCGTGGCCGGTGTCGTTCCGCCACCCGCTGGTGGCCGTCGCGCCGGAACCGGGCGCGCCCGTCGGCGCGCTCACCAGCGGCGCGCTAGCGGTCGGCGAAAACGGAGCGGTCGCGCGCTACAAGCCGGGCGAGGGCTGGTTGCCGGAAAGCCTGCTGGGGCCGGGGGGGCGCGATGAAACCAAAGTGCGGCTGCGCGCGGTCGCCTGGCCCACGCCGCACCGCGCCTATGCGGTGGGGGAAGAAGGGGAAATGTGGCTGTGGCGGGCGGAGACGGGCCTGTGGGAACGCGATCCAGCGACGCCGATCAACTTCCGCGCGAATCTCTACGGCATCGCCTTCGACCCCGCCAACCCGGCGCGCGGCTACGCCGTCGGGCGCGAGGCGGTCGGGCAGGGGGGGGTGCTGCTGCGCTACGGCAAGACCTGGACCGAAGAAACGGGGCTCCCGCCGCAGGTGCAGGGGGCGACCTTCAACTCGATCGCGTTCGCCGGCTCGGAGGCGATCGTCGCCTACAGCAAGCAGCCCAACCCCCAGGTAAACGCGTTCGTCGGCGGGCTGCTGGTCAATGAAGGCGCGGGCTGGCGGGTCGACCAGGAAGCGGAAACGGTGGCGGGGGCCGGTTCGGTTCCCCGGGCCGTCGCGGGGCTGCCCGACGGCGGCGCCGCGTTCGTGGTCAGCGGCGGCGAAGGGGGGCAGTACCTGTACGAGCGCGAAGCGGCGGGGGCCCCGTGGCGGGCGGCGCCGACGCCGCTGCCGGGCTCGCCGGCGGGGGCGCTGGCCCTATTCCGCGAAAACGGGGCGCTGCGCGCGGTCGTGACGGCCGGCGGCAACGGGCTCTCATCCGGCAGCAGCGCCACCACGCCGGGCTTCCCGCCCCCCCAGGCTCCGACAGGCGGGCTCTCCGCCGGGCCGGAAAGCGGCGGCGTGTTGCGCCAGACGGCAACCGGCTGGCGCGACGAGAGCCACGAACTCAATCCGGTGGGCGGGCAGGAAGGCTCGTTCGTCTCCCGCGACCTCCCCTACCGGCCCGACCCGATCTTCGCGGTGCTGGTCGGCCCGACCGGCACGCAGGGGTGGGCGGTCGGCGGGATCTCCAACTCCGAAGATGAAGCGGTCGAGACCGCCGACGTCGAGCGCTACCCGGCCGATGGCGTCACGCCGCTCGGCACGGGCGCCTCGCCGGTGGCCTCGCCCGGCCCGGCGACGTTTGCGTTCGGCGGCGAAGCGCTGTGCGCGGCGCCCTGCTCCGATCGCGCGGATGCGGGTGTGGGGCCGCAGGTGTGGCTGCGCTCGGCGCTGGCGCTCGCCAGCCGGGTGGGGGAATCGGGTGGGGGACACCTCGGCGCCTTCTTCGACACCGGCCCCACCGTGACGGCGGGCACATTCGTCGGCTCCAAATCCCCCCCGATCCCGTTCGCGGATGAGCTCGAGGACTCCGCCTCGATCTTCTCCAGCTCCGCCGTCCCCGTCTACGACACGATGACCCCCGACGACCTCGACGCCCGCCCGGAGCAGGACGGCAGCGAGGCCTCCTGGGAAGCGGCGTTCGCCGCCTTCCCACGGCCGTTCGGCGGTGCGGGCGGCGCTGGCCCTGCCGAAGAACCGACCCGCTGCGGCGCCTCGCCCGGCTGCGAGTCTGCCTACTACGCGGTGGAAAAGGAAGGCGTGTGGGTGCTGGTGCTCGACGACTCCCAGCACGGCGACGTCAACCAGGCACAGCGCGAATGGGTGGAGCGGCGCCTGGGGGCGGCCGGCGCCGAAGCCAAGCCGGTGATCGTCGTCGCCAACGCCAACCTCGGCGCCCAGGTCGCCGCACACGACATCGAAGCGAGCAGGCTGCTCGCCGCGCTGGTGGGCGAAAACCCCGACGGGGCGGGCGACTCAGCGCACTACGTCGCCTCGGCCTACTTCTACGACTCCCCCGAAGCCAACGTCCAGGAACATCTCAACTACAACGGACGCCAGCTGGCCGCGTTCGGGTCGGGCACGCTCGGCTACGAGCTGCTCACCACCCAGGACGCGGGCAACTTCCACGGGGCGAAGGGGATCCTGCTCGGCCACGTCCACACGACCGAACGCAAAGCCAACGACGAAGCGCCGGTGTCGGTGCAGTTGATCCCCGTGATCGGCGAACTGGCGCTCGAAGCGAACGACGGGACGCTGCTGCGCCGCAGCAGCGTGTCGACGTTCGAAGGGCTCGCGCGCCGCCCGCGCGCGGGCTGCCGGGCGAGCGAATCCGGCGAGGCGCAATGCGAAGAAGGCCAGTACACGCCGATCCCCTCGCTGTGCGTGGTGGCGGGCTGCCAGACGGCTGTGCTGCCCGAATACGAACTCGAATCCTCGGACAAGGAAGTGGGCCGCTTCGTCGAGCGCAACACCGCCTCCAGCAACCCCCACGAAGTGCTGCAGAACGCCAAGGGCGAACCGATCTCCGACGAACGGGAAGCAGGCAAGCCGCCGGTGGTGCAGTCGGGGCTGTTCTGCGCCTTCAACCCCGGCACCACGACCGTCACGATCCGGGCAGGCGGCCTCTCCGCCTCGCTGCCCGTCACGGTCGAGGCGGGCAGCGTGCGCGAGCCGTGCGGCACCGTGCCGCTGAAGCCCCGTGCGCTCCCCGAAACGGCGGTCAGCCCTCCGCCGCCCCCGCCCCCGCCGACCACCTCGCCGAACGTGACACCGGCCTCCTCGACACCGCCGCCGGTGCCGTTGCCGCCGCCCCCGCCGCCCGTCCTCGCGCCGGTCCCGACGCGCCCGTTGGCGCTGCGCACGCCTGCGCCGCCGCCCTTCTTCGTGCCCCTGGCCTCCACGCTGCCGGCGGTCGTATTCGTGCCGCCGCCGCTCCCCCCGGCGGCCAACCCGACCCCCCCGAGCGGGACCTCTGCCGTCACCTCCCCCGTGGAGGCCGCGCAGAAGGAAGAGGAGGAGGAGGAAGCGACCGAATCGGTCTCCAACCAGGCGGTTGCATACCGCGCCCACGAACACGAGCCGGCCCCCGTCTATCTGATCGGCCTGCTCGTGCTGGCCGCCTTCGCCGGCGCCTCGACCGGCCGCCGCTCGCGTCGCCGCGGGACGAAGCTGCGGGTGGCGCCGGCCACGGTGTCGAGCACGCGTGCGCAGCGGCGCATGGCCGGCGGGTGGCGAGGCAGGCAGTGAGTTTCACCAAACATTCACCGCTTGGCAACACGATCGTTCACCGCTTGGCAACATGATGCGGAGCGTGAGCGGGCACTCTCTGAGTGACACGACGTGCCGCTCCCTACCGTCCTCTTGACCTCCGCTCGCAGATATCTGCCACTCGCGACGATGTGCGCGCTGTTGATGCTGTGCGTGCTCGCCGCCGCGGCTCATGCCGAATGGGGTGAGCTGGGGCACTTCCCCATCCCCGTAGGCAAAGGAGAAAAACAGGTCAACTTTGGCCAAAGCTCGACCCCGCTTGCATTCGCTACGGACTCAGCCGATTCCAGCTACTACATCGGCGACGAACCGAATGTCGGAGAATACCGGATTCAACGATTCGTCGGAGGCAAAGAGGAAGCATCTATCTCATTTACGCCTCCTGAACCCAAAAAAGCTCACGACGCTGAAGGCGAAACTGCGGTCGGGCTGCAGATCGTCGTCGATCCCGTCCACAACCGGGTCTATGCACTCGTCCTCTACAAACGACGGAGCGTAAGCGAAAAGGAAGAAGACGACCAGGTCAAAGAAGAAGAAAAACTCGGCAGTGCGTGCCACGAACCCACAACCTGCTGGGCACGGTTCCCGCTCGACTCCGAAGAACTGGCGGCCGGCGAGCTTTACGCCTTCGAACTCACCGAAAATGGCACAAAGCTTGTCTCGGCCAAAGAGGCCAGCGGAAAGCCGACGCCGATCATCGGCGAAACGACAGCTGAATCTTCCACCACCGCCTTTGCGGATCAGAGCGAACAGCCGAAGGAAGCGCTGCTCGATCCCCGCGGCCTGGCCGTCGATCCCTCAACCGGGGACGTCGCGATCTTGGGCATTGAGGACGAAGAGCCAGATGAAAAGGTCGAGAAGGCAGAAGCGGAAAAACAGTGCCGCGCGGCAGCGCAGTTCATCGTCCTCGAAACTGGCTCGGGCAAACTCACCGGACATCTCGGCCACCGTTACGTGGACAAGGCCGATGCGTTGGGCCCCGGCCTAACAGGGTGCGGAAAAGAACAACTGGAAGAAAAGTCGGACGTGCCGCTCTCGCCGGTGGTTACGCCCGGCGGCAACCTGCTCATCTATTCTGGCGCGCAGAGCGAAGGGCAGATTTGGGAAGTACCGACGCCAGGCAGCGAAAGCGGGGAAGGTGAACTCGAAACCAAACCAACGATGCTCTACTACGAACACCAGCTCGGCGCGCTGCTCAACATGGAACCGCCGGAAGAAGGCGCAGGTCCGATGATGTCGTTCGTCCCCGAAGGAGGGACCGAAGGCAGGATCTATCTCGCTGTCGAGGGCATCGCTCACGAACCGATTCCGCTCGCGCTGCACTACGCCGAATCCAGCGAAAAGTCATCGGAGGTGAGCGAGATCGGTTGGACCGCGGGAGGCGCTGGTGAAATGTGCGGTATACCGTCGCCCGACAACACCACGGCGGCGATGGGCGCGGGCGATGGAAGCGTGCTGGTCCTCGACTCGTATCTCGAAGAAAAGACGGGCGACCCGCGCGTGGAAAGCTTCGCGTTTGGCTCTGGCGGCAGCACGAACGGTTGCCCAAAAGCGACGCTCACTGCGCCCCACATGATTTCCGGGCTGGACCAGGAGTCCCATGAAGTTGCTACCGGCCAGCCTGTCGACCTCGCTTCGGAACTCAAAGGCGCCGATGCCAAGAACGTGAAATGGGAACTCAAGTACAAAAACTCAAAAACTCACGAAGAAGGCAAGGAAACGGTCGAACAGACAAGCGCCCAGCTCCACAACGCTGCTGGCGAATATGAATTCCTGCCACTGAAATACGAATTCAAGCACACTGGGAACTATGAAATCAGCGAGGTGGTGGAGGGCGACGATCTCGCCGGCGAAGCGGTCAACGCGGCAGAAGTCCTCGACATCGTCGTGACGCCCTCTCCGCCGGTCCTCAAGCCTGCATTGCCAAAAGCGGTTCGTGTCAACGAAGAAGAAGCGACGCTTTCGGCGACCGTTGAAGATGTAAACGCGAGCGAAACGCCCAAGCTGCATGTGAAGAAGGTCAAGTGGGAATTTGCGACCCACAGCGCTTCCGTCGAAGAAACGCCGGGCGAATTGCCGCAGCCTGCCCAACTGCAAGTCAAACACAAGTTCAGCTCGCGGTGCGGCACAGGCAAATGCAAGGTTACGCTGACCGTTGAAGTCGCTGAAGGGGCGCCGGCAGTGACGACCTTCGAAATCGCCGTCAACGAAAGCCTTGTCGAAATCGCGCAGCGCGAAGCCAAAGAAAAACAGGAAGCTAAAGAAAAGCAGGAAGCGCAGGAAGCGAAAGAACGGCAAGAAGCCAAAGAACGGCAGGAAGCCAAAGAAGCACAGGAAGCGAAAGAAAGACAGGCAGCGACCGAAAAAGCGGCCAAAGAAGCGCAGGAAGCGAAAGCTGCCAAAGAAGCCAAAGAAAAAGAAGA
>JBEKYV010000099.1:0-9727 GCA_049510515.1 Solirubrobacteraceae bacterium
ACTGCGCGTCAACGAGATCGTCGAGGGGGACACCGCCGGGGAGCTCGACGAGCCGAACGGTGAAGGGGCGGGCAAAGACCCGCTCAATGCCGAGCCGGCGATGCAGGAGTGACCGGAGGCCACGATGAGCGAGGCCGAGCAGCACCACCAATTGGAAGAGACCCCGCCTGGCGATGCCCGTGACCCGGCCCGCAGCGAGGTGGGCTTCGACGGTGCCGACACTCCTCCCGCTGACGATGCGCACGACGCAAGCCACAACCCCGCGAACACTCCTCCCGCTGACGATGCGCACGACGCGAGCCACGACCCCGTAGAGCCCCCTACCGTGGAGGGACCGGGCGAGGTCGGAGGAGCAGGTCTGACGGGGGGTCATCTGATCCGCACGGTCGACTTCTCTCAGCCAACCAAGTTCACCGCCGAGCTGCGCCGCAGGATCCTGCGCGCGCTGGGCTCCTTCTGCGAAGCCTTCGCGATGCGGCTCACCACCGAGCTGCGCGCTCCGGTGGAGCTGGGCGTGGCCGACTCCAGCCAGCTCACGTGGGCGGCCGCCAAGGCTCCACTGCCGGCAAATACGATCGCCGTGGCGCTCACCGTGCAGCCGATCGACGCGCAGATGCTGCTCTGCATCGAGCCGCCGCTGGTACTGCAGGCGCTCGAGTGCCTGCTCGGCGGACACCCCGCCCAGGCGGCCCCCGAGCGGCGCTTCAGCGAAGTCGACTGGGCGCTCACGCAGCGTCTGCTGCAATCGATGATCACCCAGCTCGGCCCCGCCTGGCGCGATCTCGGCGGACTGGAACTGAGCCTCGGCGAGGTCGATTTGGAGGGCGACGCCGGCGTGATCGCCCCGATCGGGGAGCCCACCTTCGCGGTCGCGCTCGAGAGCCGGATCGATGACCTCCCCTCCGGTATGTCGCTGCTGATCCCGTGGTCGGCGATCGGGCCCGTCGCGGATGAGATCCTGGGCTCCGGGCCACGCCTGCAGGATGCCGGCTCCCGCGAGGCGCACGCGATGCGCCGCGGGCTCGCCGCCGCCCACGTCTGCCTGCGCGCGGAGGTCGGCGCCCGCGAGATGCCCGTCGAGCGGATGCTCGCACTCACCCCCGGCACGCTGCTTGGGCTGCACGATCGTGCCGCGGAGGGTGTTCGGCTGTTTGCCGAGGGCGTCCCGATCGGCCGCGGCCGGCCCGGCCTGCGCGGCGCGCAGCGGGCGGTCAAGCTGACCGAGGCGATAGCGGGGGGTGCGGCCGCGGGCTCAGGCTCAGGCGCGAACGCGCAGGCAGGCGGGCTCTCGCTCAATCCTGTGCAGCCACTGCTTCCCCAAACGCCCATCGGCGCGGGGCACCCCGATCGCGGCGTCATGGACCCGTCCGACTCGGAGCCGGATGTGCCCGCGCCCACACGCGAGAGCCTTGCGCGGATGATGGACGTGTCGGTGCGCGTGTGGGCCGAGCTGGGGCGCACGACGCTGCCGTTGGGCCAGGCCCTGGAGCTGCCGCCTGGCGCCGTCGTCGAGCTCGACCAGGGGGCGGAGTCCCCGATCGAGCTGTTTGTCAACGGCACCCGCTTCGCCCATGGCACGCTGCTCGACGCAAAT
The DNA here is from genome assembly GCA_049510515.1 of Solirubrobacteraceae bacterium. Lineage (GTDB taxonomy): Bacteria > Actinomycetota > Thermoleophilia > Solirubrobacterales > Solirubrobacteraceae > Palsa-744. Next base: position 1,595 of record JBEKYV010000099.1, read on the forward strand.
GGCGAGTGGGCCGTGCAGATCGACGCGCTGGTGTGAGCCACCCACGCCGAGCGCTCGCCCGCCAACCCGAGCGCTTGTGTTGTCTTTTTCGGGCGCATACCAAACAAGAATGAGACTCAGTCTTATTTGGTTATAGGCCCAAAACTTTGTTGTCCCACACCCCCGAGCCCGGGGTCAATGAGCGTTCCCTGAGCAGCGCCCGGCAGCATTCAAGGCATCTGGGGCCACGCCGATAACCGGAGCGACTCTCCTCGGAGTCGTCCCTCGATGATTAGCTTTAATACGCCTTCGCGCGCGACCTCATGGGTCGCCCTTCCCGCGCTGGGAATGGCCACGATCGGCCTTGCCCTGCTTGCTGGCGCCTGCCCAGCGCAGGCCTTCACGCCCACTTCGAAACGCGGTGGGGAATCGGCGCCTCTCGACCTCCCGACCTCCACCGGCAGCTCCCACACGAGCTCCGGGGGGGCAAGCATCGTGCGCACGATCGTCGGCCTGTTGATCGTGATCGCCGTGATCTGGGGGCTCACCTGGATCCTCAAGCAGGTCAAGACCGGGCGCGAGACTCGCAGCGCGGGCTCCGGCCTGACGAGCCTCGCCACGCTGGCGCTCGGGTCGGGCCGTACCGTGCACCTCGTGCGCGCCGGGCGCGACTACCTGCTGGTGGGCTCGGCCGAGCACGGCGTCTCCCCGATCCACCGCTACACCGAAGAGCAGGCACGCGCCGCCGGTCTGCTCGACCTGCCGGCGCCCGCCACTGAGGAGGGCGAGGGCGCCGAACGCGGCCGCGTGCGCCCGATGCAGATCCCGGGCCAGACGAGCCCCGCCCTTCCGGGCGTCGTCTCCGACGCGCTCGAGCGGATGCGCGAATGGACGGTGCGCAAGTGAATCCCCGGCCGACATCGCTGCCCTGTGAGCCCAGGAATGGCTGGGGGGTGCGCAGGTGAACCTCAACTCCTCCAACGCCGTGCAGATCCTGCTGCTCGTCGGCGGGCTCTCGCTGATCCCCGCGGTGCTGTTCACAGTCACCGGCTTCAGCCGCATCCTGATCGTGCTCGGCTTCATCCGCACCGCCGTGGGCACCAACAACGCGCCGCCCAACCAGGTGCTGGTGGGGATCGCGCTGTTCCTCACGATCTTCGTGATGGCGCCGACGATCAGCGCGATCAGGCGCGACGCGATCGAACCGCTCTCCGCGCATCACATCTCCACCACGACCGCGATCAAGCGGGCGGAGCAGCCGCTGCGCGAATTCATGTTCCACCAAACAAGCGTGCAGGACATCTCACTGTTCGTCAACCTCGCCCACGCCAAGCCCCCCCACACCCGCGCCGAAGTGCCCACCGAGGTGCTGATCCCGGCCTTCATCGTCTCCGAGCTCAAGAGCGCCTTTCAGATCGGCTTCCTGATCTTCCTGCCGTTCCTGATCATCGACCTGATCGTCTCCTCCACGCTGATGAGCATGGGGATGATCATGCTGCCGCCCACCTTCATCTCGCTGCCATTCAAGATCCTGCTGTTCGTGCTGGTCGACGGCTGGGACCTCGTGATCAAGGCGCTCGTGGAGAGCTTTCACGTTCACTAGCGGCGCGCTCCTCACCAACACGCATTTCACCTCACAAACAGCCCACTCCCCTCTCCTCCTTCAAAAAACTCATGGACCAGGACACAGTCATCAACCTCGCCTCCCAGGCGATGAGCCTCGCCTTCAAGGTGGCCGGCCCGATGCTGCTTGGCGCGATGGTCGTCGGCCTGCTCGTCTCGATCTTCCAGGCCGTCACGCAGATCCAAGAGCAGAGCCTCACGCTGATCCCCAAGATCGCGATCATCGCCGTGATCGTGGTGGTGCTCGGGCCGTGGATGCTCGACCAGATGGTGGCATACACCACCAATCTCTACTCCTCGATCCCCACCCTGACCAACTGATGACTCAGAGACACCCTACGCCGGGCCGGCAAGCCCAGGCACAACCACACGCCGAATACACACGACTTGGCGGCCCGGCATGACTCAAGTGCTCAGCCTCCTCGCGGGCAACGAGCTCGCCGGCTTCATCCTCGTGCTCGCGCGGGTGGGGCCGCTGTTCCTGCTCGCCCCCCCCTTCTCCTCCCCGATGGTGCCCCCGCGCGTGCGCGGCATCATCGCGGTGGGGATCTCGATCGGTCTCGCGCCGATCGCCCTTCACGGGCAGCACATCCCCACCGACCCGTTCACCCTCGCCATGCTGATCGCCGAGGGGATGCTGGTGGGGCTCGGCTTCGCCTTCTCCTTCGCTGTGCTGTTCGCCGCCATCGAATCGGCCGGCTCGCTCGCCGACCTCGGCGCCGGCTTCTCCTACGGCAACCTGATCAACCCCGTCAGCGGCGAGGAAAGCGGGCCGATCACCCACATGTACTCGCTCGTGGGAATCGGCATCTTCCTCGCGATCAGCGGCGAAGCTTGGGTGCTGCGCGGGCTGGCCCGCACCTTCACCCTCGTCCCGCTCACCTCGGCTCCCGATATCAAATCGCTCGTCGGCGGCGCTGAGCAGGTCTTCGCCACGGTCTTCACCTCCGCCGTGGAGATCGCCGCGCCGGTGCTGATCGCTCTGATGATCACCGACGTGGCCTTCGGCGTGGTATCGCGCGTCGTGCCCCAGCTCAACGTGTTCGCCGTCGGCTTCCCCGCCAAGGTCGCCGTCGCGCTGCTGCTGGTCGGCGCCTCGATGCCGTTCGTCGGCGGCTGGATCGCCAACCAGATGTCCACCTCCGTTGGCGCCGCGCTCGGCGCCCTGCACATCGGGTGATGGTGGCAGCGATGCAGAGCACAACCGAAATCCGGACAGTGACCGAGACACAGTGGACCTGGCGTGTGTGCGGAGCAGCGATGCAGAGCGCAACCGAAATCCGGACGGCGACCGAGACGCAGTGGGCCTTGCATGTGACCGGAAGCACCGGGGATTAGACCATGGCCCAAGACGACCGCACCGAGAAGCCCACCCCCAAGCACCGCGAGCGCGCGCGCAAGAAGGGCCAGATCGCGCGCTCCGCCGACGTCGGCGGGTCGCTCGTGCTCGCCGGCGGGCTGTTCGCGATCACGCTGCTCGGCCCCTCCGTGGTGAACTCCGCGCAGGCCGCCTTCCGCTCGATCCTCGCCGAGATCGCCACACCCGGGAAGGCACTCACCGCCAACGGTTTGCACTCGCTGATGGAGGTCGGTCTCACCACGCTGCTGCTCACCGTCGGCCCGATCGCCGCGATCTGCTTCGGCACCGGCCTGTTCGCCGGTGCCGCCCAGGTCGGCTTTCGCCCCGCCCCCAAAGCGTTGGCGCTCGACTTCAAGCGGATCAACCCGGTCTCCGGGGCGCGCAACCTGTTCGGGCCCAACTTCGCCTTCGAGGCGCTCAAGGCCGTCGCCAAGGTTGGCGTGGTCGCCGGCGTCGCCGCGCTGGCGATCCTCCCCGGTCTCACGGCGCTCGCCGCCGAAGTCGGCCTCCCCCCCGCCGACCTCGGGCTGGTGCTGGGGCATCGCGGGATGGAAATCGCCCAGCACGCCACCTTCGCCTACCTCGTGATCGCCGCGATCGACTACGCCTGGCAGCGCCGGCGCAATGAGCGCAAGCTGCGCATGACCAAGCAGGAGCTCAAGGACGAGCAGCGCCAGTATGGGCTTCCGGCAGAGGTCAAGGCCGCGCTGCGCCGCCGCCAGGCGCAGGCTGCCCGCAAACGGATGATGGCTGCCGTCCCCGAAGCGGACGTGGTGATCGCCAACCCCACCCACTTCGCGGTTGCCCTGCGCTACGACGGCTCGCGCACCGCCCCCGAGGTCGTGGCCAAGGGCAAGGACCTGATCGCGCTGCAGATCCGCCGCATCGCCGAGGAGCACGACGTGCCGATCGTCTCCGAGCCGCCACTCGCGCGCGCGCTGCACGCCTCGTGCGAGATCGGCCAGGTGATCCCCGAGGAGCTGTACGCCGCCGTGGCGCGCGTGCTCGCCTTCGTCTACCGCCTCGCCCGCCAGCGTAGGTACGCGCTATGAGCATCCAAGCCGTGGCCGCCGCCAAGGCGGGCCCGACACTCGAGAACGCCGGCCGGACGGAGGCGGGAGCATGAACCTCGACTCCGTCCGCCGCCTGCTGCGCCACACCGACCTGCTCGCCGCGATCGCGGTGGTGATGGTCATCACGATGCTCGTCGTGCCGCTGCCCGCCGCGCTGCTGGACCTGTTGATCACGCTCAACATCTCCGCCGCGCTGACAATCGTGGTTGCCACGATGTACCTCGGCAAGGCCCTGGACTTCGCCTCCTTCCCGTCGCTGCTGCTGCTCACCACGATGTTCCGCCTGGCGATCAACGTGTCGGTCACGCGTCTGATCCTCACCACCGGGGACGCCGGCAACGTGGTGAAGGCATTCGGGGAGTTCGTCGTCGGCGGCAACGTCGTCGTGGGCCTCGTGATCTTCCTGATCCTGATCGTGATCCAGTTCGTGGTGGTGACCAACGGTGCGGGGCGCGTCGCCGAGGTCGGGGCGCGCTTCACGCTCGACGCGATGCCCGGCAAGCAGATGGCGATCGACGCCGACCTCAACGCCGGGCTGATCACCGATGAGCAGGCCCGCACGCGGCGCTCGGAGATCGCCCAGGAAGCCGACTTCTACGGCGCGATGGACGGCGCCTCGAAGTTCGTCAAAGGCGACGCGATGGCGGCGGTCATCATCACCGCGATCAACCTGATCGGCGGCATCGTGGTCGGTGTGGCCCAGCACGGCCTCTCCTTCACCGAAGCCACCCACCAGTTCTCGCTGCTGACGGTCGGCGACGGCCTCGCCGCGCAGATCCCTGCACTTTTGATCTCCGTGGCGACCGGCATCATCGTGACCCGCGCCACCTCCGACAAAGACCTCGGTAGCGACATCGCCTCACAGATCCTGCGCCAGCGCAAAGCGCCGCTCGTCGCCGCCACCGCGATCGGGCTGTTCGCGCTCGTCCCCGGCCTGCCCAAGCTGCCGTTCCTGTTCATCGCCGCGATCTTCGGCGCGATCGGCTGGTCGGTCCGCCACGGGCTACCGGGCGATGAGGCCGCGGGCAGCACCGTGGCGCTCGCGACCGCCACGCCGGCCGCGCCGGCCGGCCAGCTCGGCGACGGCCAGGGCTCCGAGGAGGCGATGGAGCGGCTCTCCGTCGATGCGTTGGAGCTCGCCGTCGGCTTCGGCCTCGTCCCACTCGTGGATGGCTCATCCGGCGGCAACCTGCTGCTGCGGGTCTCCGCGATCCGCCGCCAGATCGCCGGGGAGCTCGGGATCGTGATCCCCGCGGTGCGCATCCACGACGAGGTCGGGATGGAGTCCCACGAGTACGTCTTCAAGGTGCGCGGCTCGGAGGTCGCCCGCGCGCGGATCATGCCGGGGCACCTGCTCGCGATGGACCCCGGCGACGCCGCCGGCGGCCTGCAGGGGATCCCCACCACCGAGCCGACCTACGGCCTGCCCGCCGTATGGGTGCATTCCTCCGACCGGGCAGAGGCCGAAGCGCTCGGCTACACCGTGGTCGACGCCGAGTCGATGATCGTCACCCACCTCACCGAGACGATCCGCTCGCACGCCTCCGAGCTGCTCACCCGCCAGGACGTCAAGACGCTGCTCGACCGCTTGAAGGAGACCAACGCCGCCGTCGTCGAGGAGATCGTGCCCGAGGCGCTCTCACTCGGGGAGATCCAGCGCGTGCTGCGCTCGCTGCTCGCCGAAGGCGTGCCCGTGCGCGATCTCGGCACGATCATGGAGGCAATCGGCGACAAGGCGCGAATAACACGTGACACCGGCCTGCTCACCGAGTACGCCCGCCAGGCCCTGGGTCGGGCGATCACAGCCCCCCACCTGGACGAGCGGCTCTGTCTGCAGGCGATCACCCTTGACCCTGCGATCGAGCAGGAGGTCGCCACCTCCATCACCCAAACCACAGACGGCGAGTACCTGGCGATCGACCCGCCGCGTGCGCAGGCGATCGTCGGCGCGCTGCGCGCCCAGGTCGACCACGCCACCGCGCGCGGGACACGCAACCCCGTGCTGCTGTGCTCCGCGCGCGTGCGCCGCCACCTGCGCCGCCTGATCGCCCAGGCCCAGCCTCATCTACCCGTCTGCTCTTACAACGAGATCGCACCCGGCGTCAACGTCGAGACGATTGGAGTAATCCACGCATGAGCACCGCCGCCTACGACACCGCCTCTCACCGCCCCGCCCCCCGGGCCGTCCCCCGCCGGGCCGCTCCCGGGCAGGCCCCTCCCCGGCAGGCCGCCGGGCACGATGATTCCTGGTTGGACTCCTGGGAGACCGGTCAAGACACCGGCCACCCCGACCCGTCGGGCAGCATCCCAGGCTATTTCGCCCCGCGCATCTACCGTGGGCGCTCGGTCGATGAGCTGATTCCCACGATCGTCGCCGAGCTCGGCGAGGACGCCGTTGTGATCCGCCACCACCGCGGCCTCAGCGGTGGCTTCGCTGGCTTCTTTCAGAAGGCATTCGTGGAAATCGAGGCCCGCCGTGGGGATCCCGGCGGCTCGCTGCTCGACCGCTACGACGAGGACGATGCGGCTCCGGCGCTGCCCGAGTACGAGGCGGCTCCGGCGCTGCCCGAGTACGAGGCGGCTCCGGCGCTGCCCGAGTACGAGACGGCTCCGGCGCTGCCCGAATACAACGCGGCTCCGGCACCGCCCGAATATGAGGCAGAGAAGCAGACCGAGGTCTGGCCCACCAACCCGTTCGCCGCCGCGCTGGCTGAGGCCGAGGCCGCGGTGCGCGCGGCCGAGCCCGCTGTCCCGCCCGACCTCGACGCCGCGCTCGCCGAAGCGCTGGCCGAAGCCGAAGACGCTGAGGCCCCCGAAGAGATCGTCGCTGCTCCCCTTCCCGACGAGATCCAGGTGGAGCGCGTTGCCGCTACGCCCCCCGCCCCCGAGCCGTCCGCGCGCGCCGAGATCGAACAGACGCTGCGCGCGGTCGGGATCGGCGAGGAGCTGGTGCAGGAGCTCCTCGAGGCGGCGATCACCCATGTGCTGCCGTTGATGCCCCCCTCCACGAGCCTCGCTGGGGCGGTGCACACCTCGCTTACACAGATGATCCCAGCTTCGCGACCGCTCCCCGCCGCGGGCGCGGCGATCGCCGTGGTCGGCGCCGGCGGAAGCGGCAAGAGCGCCTGCTGCGCCGCGCTTGTGGATGCCTACCGCGAGCACAGCACGCTGCCTGCCACCTGCCTCACGGTCTCACCGGACACCGTGCTCGACGAGCCGGCGCTGCGCGAGGCACGAGCGGGAGGCCTACTGCTGCTCGACACGCCCACCGTCTCCGGCGCGAGCCCCAGCTCCATCGAAGCACTGGCGGAGCTGTTGGAGCAACTGCAGCCCGATCGCGTGGTGCTCGCACTCCCCGCCACGCTCGGCGCCACGCCGGCGGCACAGCTGCTGAAGGCGCTGGCGCCGCTGCAAGCAGACGCCCTGGCAATTACTCACGCCGACGAGACCGACCAGCTCGGGGTGGCGGTGCAGACCGCATGCGCGTTTGGGCTGGCGCCGATCCACCTGCTGGCGCGCGCCGAGAGCGCCCCTCGCTCGTGGGCACTCACCTGGATCGACCCCCACCGGCTGGCCGACACGCTGCTCCCGCCGCGATGAAACTCCGGCGCCCATCGGCAAAGGTATCGCAGGATCGCGGTGAGATCGAGCTCCCCGAGCGCACCGACCCCGTCACGATCGTGCGCCCGAGTGGCGAGCGCGTGCAGGCACGGGTCGCCGAGCGCGATGGCGGTGGGCTGCTCGTGGCACTGATGTTCCGCGCCGAACGACCCTTCACCCCCGGATCGCTCGACCAGCTGGTGCTCGAGTTCACCAACGACCGCGGGCGTATCCGGCTGCAGGGCACGGTCACGCTCGAGGATCGTGAGCTGCTGCGCTTCCGCGAGCTGCACTCGGTGGAGTTGATCCAGCAGCGCGAGTATGTGCGCATCCAATCCACCCGCCCGGTGCTGGTGCTCACCGGCGGCCAGGGCGGCACGGTGCAGACCTACTCGGTGGACATCAGCGGCGGCGGCATGCTGCTGGCGGGGCCGAGCACGCTGAAGGTGGGCGAGCAGGTCGAGTTCCGGTTGACCACCGCGAAGGGCGGCCCACCAA